>JAICVT010000294.1 GCA_025935235.1 Ktedonobacterales bacterium
AGGAGCGCACGTTAGCTGCCGATCTCAGCCTGCCAGAAGTGGGGATAGCGCGTGACGAATCCGACAGCGTTGACGGTAAGGTGGGCAACGAACGCGCCGCCGGAAGACTCGTAGCGGTAGGTCGTTTCGCTGGTGCGGCGATAACTCTGCGTCAGCGGCTCCAGCGTGAACTCCGGGAAGCGCAGCCACGCCGCGCGGACCTCCGCCACCTGGCCGATAGCGAGGCCGAGCCGCCGGATGGGGAGCAAGTTGGTCGAGGGGCTGAAGTTGAGATCGAGGTCGAGGCAGCCCGCCACGGCAGGGCATGACTCGCCGTTCAGCGTCCACCGGTCGGCGGCGTTACGCGCCAGATGAACTTCGATGCTTCGGACGCCAACCCAGCCGGTGACGGTCGCCGTCACCGTGCGCCAGTCGGCGTCGCCGCTGATCTGATAGCTGAGCAGGCAGGGATCGCCCTCATAGGCGAAGGCCGCCGCTCCGACAAGCCGCCACCTGGCGGAGTTGGCGGAGCCGGAGGGGTCGAGGGACAGCCGCGCCGCCTCGTGTCCGCGCCGGTCGAGGCGCTTCCACAGCATCTGATGCTCCAGATGCTCTGGCGCCATCTGTCCCTCGCTCATCGTGTGGCGCTAGCTCTGCGCTACGCTCGCGCCAGCCGCCGCGCGCAGAGCGTCAACTTTGTCCAGGCGCTCCCACGGCAGGTCAATGTCGGTGCGGCCAAAGTGGCCGAACGCCGCCGTTGGCTGATAGATCGGGCGGCGCAGGTCCAGCGTCTGGATGATGCCCGCCGGGCGCAGATCAAAGTTCGCCCGGATCAGCGCGATGATCTCCTCATCGGAAATCTTGCCGGTGCCGAACGTCTCGACGAAGAGCGAGAGCGGGTGCGCCACGCCGATCGCATAGGCGATCTGCACCTCGAAGCGGTCGGCCAGCCCAGCCGCGACGATGTTCTTCGCCACATAGCGCGCCGCGTAGGCCGCCGAGCGGTCCACCTTGGTCGGGTCTTTGCCGCTGAAGGCGCCGCCGCCGTGGCGCGCCATGCCGCCGTAGGTGTCGACGATAATCTTGCGTCCGGTCAGGCCGGCGTCGCCCATTGGCCCGCCGATCACGAAGCGCCCGGTTGGGTTGACGAAGACCTTGGTCTGCTCGTCCAGCATGTCGGCGGGGATGACGGGCTTGATGATGTGCTCCAGTGTATCCGCCGCGATCTGCTTCTGGCTGGCTTCCTCGGCGTGCTGAGTCGAGATGACGACGGTATCGACGCGCACGGGCTTGCCATACTCGTACTGGATCGTCACCTGGCTCTTGCCGTCGGGGCGCAGGTAGTCCATCGGGCCATTGCCAGCCCAGGCGGCGCGGCGCTGCTCAGAGAGGCGGCGAGTCAGTTGGTGCGCAAAGCTGATGGTGGCGGGCATCAGCTCGGGCGTCTCGTTGCAGGCGAAGCCGATCATCATGCCCTGGTCGCCCGCGCCAATCGCATCCAGCTCGGCGTCGGAGAGCGAGCCAGTGGCGGCGCGCTCGCGGTACTCCACCGAGGAACTGACGCCCATGTCAATGTCGGGGCTTTGCTTGCCGATCGAGGTGGTGACGCCGCAGGTGCGATAGTCAAAGCCATAGCGCGCGTCGACGTAGCCGACCTGCTCGATGGTCGAGCGCACGATCGCCGGAATGTCGGCCCAGGCGGTCGTGGTGATCTCGCCCGCCACCAGCACCAGGCCGGTCGTCGTCGCCGTCTCGCAGGCCACGCGCGACAGCGGATCATCCTTCAGCAGGGCGTCGAGCACGCCATCGCTGATCTGATCGCACAGCTTGTCGGGATGCCCCTCAGTCACGCTCTCGCTCGTGAAGAACGTGCGGGGCGAACTCATGAAACTGCTCGTGTCCGCCATGCTTCTCTCGTCTTGCCTCTCTCTGCTAGCCTCGCCGTGGGCCATGCCGTGGGCCGCGCTAGCGCTACTGTGAACCCCAATACCCGCACGTGTCGCCCAACGGCGTTTCAGCGGCGTTCCAGATGGCGATTGAAACCGCGCCCGCCAGTTCTTCGGACCCGCGCAGGCGGGTCTTGTGGCGGCGCGAGCCGCCTTCAGGCGCGGTTTCAACCGCTGGCCTATCCAGGCCAATTACTCAGGCGCCCAGGTTCCTAGGTTCCAGATTCCCAGGCGGCCAGATACTCTTCCTGCTCTTTGGTCAGGGTATCAATCTTGACGCCCATCGCGCTGAGCTTCAGCGACGCGATCTCGCGGTCGATATCCGCGGGAATGGTGTAGACGCGCGGCTCCAGCTCCTTGGCGTGCTGCAGCATGTACTCCGCCCCCAGCGCCTGGTTGGCGAAGCTCATGTCCATCACACTGGCTGGGTGGCCCTCCGCCGCCGAGAGGTTGACCAGCCGCCCCTCCGCCAGCAGATAGACCTTGCGCCCATCGCCGTAGGTGTATTCCTCGACGAAGTCTTTGATCGGGCGATGGCCGCCGGTCGCCAGCGCTTCGAGCGCCGGGATGTTGATCTCGTCGTTGAAGTGGCCGGAGTTGGCGAAGACGCAGCCGTCTTTGAGCGCCGCCAGATGCTGGTGATCGAGCACGTTGATGTCGCCGGTCACGGTGATGATGATGTCGGCGATCGCCGCCGCCTCCACCATCGGCATGACGCGGAAGCCGTCCATCAGCGCCTCGATCGCCCTGACCGGGTCTACCTCGGTCACGATGACGTTGGCGCCCAGCCCCTTGGCGCGCGAGGCCACGCCCTTGCCGCACCAGCCGTAGCCGCCCACCACCAGCGTGCGCCCTGCCAGCAGGCGGTTGGTCGCGCGGATGACGGCGTCAATCGTGCTCTGGCCCGTGCCATAGCGGTTGTCAAAGAGGTGCTTGGTGTCGGAGTCGTTGACCGCCAGCACTGGGAAGCGCAGCACGCCATTGGCCTGCATGCTGCGCAGCCGGATGACGCCGGTCGTCGTCTCCTCGGTTCCCGCGATCACGTCGCCCAGCAGGTCGGCGCGCTCTTTGTGCAGCACCGTCACCAGATCGCAGCCATCGTCCATCGTCATCTGCGGCTGGTGGTCGAGTGCGGCGTTGATGTGCTTGAAGTACGTCTGCTCGTCCTCGCCTTTGATGGCATAGACGGGGATGCCGTAATCCGCCATCAGCGAGGCGGCTACGTCATCCTGCGTCGAGAGCGGATTGCTGGCGCACAGTACCAGATCGGCGCCCGCCGCCTTGAGCGTGATGGCCAGGTTGGCGGTCTCGCTCGTCACATGCAGGCAGGCCGAGACGCGCAGCCCCTTGAGCGGCTGCTCGCGCTCGAAGCGCTGGCGAATCAGCTCCAGCACAGGCATGTCTTTGGCCGCCCACGAGATGCGGGCCTTGCCGCGTGGCGCCAGCGTGAGGTCTTTCACATCCCCCACGACGCCCGCTGTTGTCGTTGTCATCGTTCTATCTCTCCTCCCGGCTCAAAACCGCCGGGGAAGAACGGAGCGTTGGCGCACTCGACGCCGCGCTCCCTCATCTGTTGCCGCGGTTCAGGGATTGCCGCCCGCAGCGCCCGCCGCCGGTGGGCGAGCGTCTGGGTCGCGCAACCGCTCGATCTCTGCTCGATCTATCGGTCAGGTGTGCGCGCGAAGCTCGTGGACCGCCCCAGAGCGCGCCGATCAGCGCATCCGCGCATCAGCGGCGCTCAGAGAAGGGGTCCGCCGGGTGCCTCGCGCTGCGCTCCTCCGGGCGCGTGCAACAGCAAGGGTCACGGCGTCGGCCCGCACGGCTTTTCCGCGCGTCCGGCCAAGAAGTCCAGGCATATCGCCAACCAGTATCACTTCGATCTGTCTTCGGTCGGTCTCACTGGGCCAGCCGCTCCATCAGAGCGTCCGTCAGGTCGTCAGGTTTCAGCGCCCGTTCCCGTTCTCACCGTTATGCCAGCTTCCCTCGAAGTGCGTGAAGCTCACGAACTCCTGGTAGCGTTTGTTGATTTGGTCGGGCGTCAGCGCCAGCAGCCGCCGCACGCTGAAGTCCTCGCAGGCGAACGAGCCCATGATGTTGCCATGCACCAGCGCGCGCTGATAGTCGTTAGCGGTTAGCTCACCGCCCGCACTCAGCCGCTGCGCCAGATAGCCCAGGAAGCCGCCCGCGAACGAGTCACCCGCGCCGGTCGGGTCGCGCACCTCATCCAGCGGGTAGGCGGGCGCAGCGAAGTAGCCGCCATCGGCATCGAAGAGCAGCGCGCCATACGACCCCTGCTTGACGACCAGCCGCTTCGGCCCCAGCGCCAGGATGCCGCGCACCGCCCTCCGCAGGCTGGCCTCGCCGGTATACTGGCGGGCCTCCTCCTCGGCGATGATGACCACATCCACCCGCCGCATCACCTCGGTGAGCGCGTCGCGGGCGATCTCGATCCACAGGTTCATCGTGTCGAGCGCGCGTAGCTTCGCGCCCTCGCCCGCCTGGCGCAGCACATCGAGCTGCAGCTCGGGCTGGATGTTGGCAAGGAAGACGACGCCGGCGCCATCATACGCCTGTGGGATGCTGGGCGAGAAGTCGGCGAAGACGCCGAGGTCGGTGAAAAGCGTGTCGCGCGCGTTCATGTCGAGGTGGTAGCGCCCACCCCAGCGGAAGGTCTTGCCCGCGACGGTCTGCATGCCCTCCAGCCGGATGCGCCGCGCGTCGAGCTGCTGGCGATAGTCCGCCGGGAAGTCGTCGCCGACGACCGCGACCACATTGACCTGATCGTAGTGCGCGGCGGCCAGCGCGAAGTATGAGACGGCGCCGCCCAGCGCATCGCTCACCGCGCCAAACGGCGTCTCGACGCTATCGAGTCCGACGGAACCCACTACCGTAATCGCCAACGTCTGCTCCCTTATGATGATGCGCGGAACCTCACTCCCCAGCCCCCTCTTCCCGTGGGAGAGGGGGTCAGGGGATGAGGTCAGCCAACAAAAAGGGCTTCTCTCCGGCGGAGAGAAGCCACATCAGTGTAAGGTCATCGCCCACTGGCGCTCTGTCGCAGCGTGCCACAAGCGGGCCGACCGGTTCGATGCGCTCATCTCTCAGAGAAAGTGTAGCTTCTCTGCCGGAGTTAGCACCTGGTCGCGCTGTGTGGTCGCTGCTGATCGCTGTGCGATCACAACGCAACGCGCTGGTTGCTGGGTGTCTCAGGGCCGTTCCCTCCACCCGTCTGGATGAGCCAGGGCGATTGTGCGCCGCCCGCCGCGCTATTCAGATGTCGTGAGCATCATAGCACACACGCGCTGAGCCGCACAACCAGCAAGACTGCCGGGCCAGTGGCGCGTTAGCGGTCGCGCTTGAAGAAGCCGATGAAGACCAGCGCGATCCCTGCGAGGGCGACCACGCCAGCGAACATATCAACGATCGACACTGACTGGCTATAGATGTTGGGAAGGAGCAGCCCGCGCTCGATGTTAGGAAGCGCCAGGCAAAATAGTAGCAGCGCAATGCCCAGCAGCATGAGGCGAAGTGAGGTGGACATGAGCCGCGGTTTCCTTTCTATTCAATCTGCGCTAGCGCAGGAAACATGATCCGGGAGATGGGGCCATCGTAGAGCGTCCGCTTGCGCTTGTCAACGCGCCGCCGCAACCGTTGGCGGCGTTGTCCAATAGGCGCCGGCTGGCCCGATCTCCAGGCTCCCGGCACGCCGAGCGCCTGGGCCTGCGCCTGCCAGAAGACGCGATTAGCTCCTGTGTTTGG
>JAICVT010000516.1 GCA_025935235.1 Ktedonobacterales bacterium
GCGCAGCACTTCGAGCGCGCGCATCTGCTTCTCGGTCGCCGCCGCGTAGTCCTGCCCGACCGCGCGACCGGGGAAGTAGCGCCGCGTCATGCGCTCCAGGATGGCGCGCTTCTCGGCCATGCCGGTGACGCGCTGGGCCACGCCGTAGACCACCACGCTGCGATAGTTGGCGGAGTGCGATTCGGCGTCGCGCGAGGCGATCAGCCCATCCAGCAGCAGCACCTCGATGGCGACCGGCATGCCCGCACGCAGCGACTTGAGCGTGCGGCTGGCGGGCGCGCCGTGCAGATAGACCGCACCATCGGCGTAGTCGTAGAGGAAGGGGATGACATGCGGCTGGCCATCCAGCGTGTAGGCCACGTGCGCCACCTGCCCGGCCTCCAGCATGCGCTCAGCTTCAGCGGCAACTGATCGCTCGGCATGGCGGCGGATGCGCGAGCGCGGCGTCGTCTCGGCGCGCCGCGCCAGCTCGCTGGCCGCGCTTTGCTCGTCGGTCTTCACGGGTGTCGTGGTCATGCGCCCTCTCTCCTCTGGATCTGCGCTCTGCTGCAATGGCGCGCGTCTGCCGCCCGCCTCTGGCCTGCCTGTGGTATCGTAGTGGAAGGCATTGGACTAGCGCAAGCGCCATTTTGCGGGATAGATAGCGGGCCAATTTTGAAGCGCATGACTCTCGACCTGCTGATTACACTCGACCGCTCCGGCGCGGCGGCGGAAGGGCTGACGCGCCAGATCTACGCGCAGTTGCGCCAGGCGATTCTCTCGGGCCGGCTGCGCGCGGGCGACCGGCTGCCACCCAGCCGCGCGCTGGCGGGTGAACTGGATGTGGCGCGGTTGACGGTCGCCACGGCCTACGACTGGCTACGCGCGGAGGGCTATGTCGCTGGGCGCGTGGGCGCTGGCACGTTTGTCGCGCCGGTCTTCGAGGGCTACACGCCGGTCGAGACCGATCAGGCGGTCGAGCGCGTCGAGACCGCATCCCAGCCTCTAGAACGCGCGCCTGGCGCCGAGACGCAGCCGCCGCTGCGCCCGCCACTGACGGCCTGGGCGCGTCGCATCCAGGCCATCCCGCTGATTGGCGCGGGCAGCATGGATGGCGGCGCGAGCGGCGCGACATTCGACTTTCGGCCCAGCGTCGGCGCGGCTGACCTCTTTCCCTGGGCGCGCTGGCGGCGCATAGTCGCCTGGCAAGACGCCGCCGATCCGCTGGCGGAGCTGCGCGCTCAGGCCCGCGAGAGCGCTGCGCGCGCGGGCCGCTGGGATGCGCTGCTGGGGCCGCTGGAGACGCGCGCGGCCATCGCGGCGTGGCTGCGGCGGTCGCGAGCCGTGCGTTGTGATCCCGACCAGCTCTTGATCGCCAGCAGCGTGCAGCAGGTGCTGGCGTTGCTGGCGCGGCTGCTGGTCGAGCCGGGGCAGCCGTTGCTGGTCGAGGATCCCAGCTATATCGGCTTCCATGCCGCCTTTCTGGCGGAGGGCGCGGCGCTGCGCGGTGTCCCGGTGGATGCGAGCGGCATCCGGGTGGAGGCGCTGCCAGAGCCAGCGGATCCAGCGGCGGGCGGCGAAAGCGCCGATGCGCGCCTGCTGATTGTGACGCCGTCGCACCAGTATCCGATGGGGGTGACGCTCTCGCTGGAGCGGCGCGTGGCGCTGATCGAGTGGGCGCGGCGCGCAGGCGCGACACTGGTGGAGGACGACTACGATGGCGAGCTACGGCTGGAGGGCCAGCCACTGGAGGCGCTGCGCGGGCTGGATGAGCGCGACGAGGTGATCTACCTCGGCACCTTCGCCAAGGCGCTCTATCCGGCGGGGCGGTTGGCCTTCGCAGCGCTGCCCCGCTGGCTGATCGAGCCGGTGGCGCGGGCGCGCGCGGCGAGCGATCGGCATCCCGCCTGGCGTGATGCGCTGGCCATCGCGCGGTTCATCGAGGCGGGCGAGCTAGAGCGGCATCTGGCGCGCATGCGGCGGGTCTATCGAGCGCGGCGCGACGCGCTGGTGGCGGCGCTGCGCGAGGAGTTAGGTGAGATTGTCCAGGTCGGCCCGGCGGAGGCGGGCATCCATTTGCTGGCGCTGCTGCCGGAGGGGACTGACGATGTGGCGCTGGCCGAGCGCGCGCGCGAGCAGGGGCTGGCGATCGCGCCGCTCAGCCCGCACTACCAGGCACAGGCGCGGCCCGGCTTGCTGCTGGGCTTCGGCGCGATGGGTGAGGAGCAGCTCGCCGAGGGCGTGCGGCGGCTAGCGCCACTGGCGCGCGCGGCGGCCAGCGGGCTTCAGTCATCCGAGCGCGGCGGCTGAGGACGCGGCTCTTGCGGCTGCGCTCGCGTCTGCTATACTGGCTGTCGGCGAACAGAAGCGCGGCGCGTGAGCGAGCGCCGCGACCTGGACAATCGTGGCAGATGGGGAGGCGTAGCCGCGCATGACCGATCAGCCGGAGGGGCGCCTGCCAGCCGCGCCTCCGTGGACGC
>JAICVT010000257.1 GCA_025935235.1 Ktedonobacterales bacterium
AGCGGCTCGCCCCGCGTGGGCGCCAGTTCCCCGCTGATTCCGGTGGTTCCGCATGTCGCTCCAGCGCTGGAGGTGGCCATGATGGGGCAAGCGTTCGCCACGGTCAGTTTCGCCGCCCGGCTCAAGCACGAGCGGCGTCTGTGCGGCGTCTCGCAGGAAGAGTTGGCGGCGCGGGCGGGCTACACCTCGGCCTACATCAGCATGCTGGAGCGCGGCGAGCGCACGCCGACAACCGCCACCGCTGAGTTGCTCGCGGCGGCGCTCGAGCTGGAGCCTGACACGCGCGCCGAATTCCTCCGGATCGCAAAAGATGCGCTCGCACACAGGCGGGCTCGCTCCAGCGACAGCGAGGCTGCCGTGGCGGGCGCCGAGGATCTGGCGTCCACGGGGCAGATCGTTGGGCGCGAAGGAGAGCTGGCGGCGCTGAGCGCTATTGTCGAAACGACGCTCGGAGGGGCAGGGCGGTTTGTCGCGCTGGCAGGAGAACCCGGCATCGGCAAAACCCGGCTCCTGCGGGAGGTTGCGCGTCGGGCGGCGGCGCGTAGCGCGCTGGTGGGTCTTGGCCGCTGCTACGAACGCCAGCAGGCGGTGGCCTACGCGCCATTCACCGAGGCGCTCGGAGCGATCGCGGCGGCCATGCCCCGTGCGCTGCGCGATGAGGCGTGCGGGCGCTGGCCATTGTTGTGTCGTCTGCTCCCTGAGACTAGTCCCGCGTCATCCGCCGCGTCGTCCGTCGTGTCGTCCGCTGTGTCGTCCGCTGAGCCAGAGGACCAGCGGAGTCTGTGGTGGCAGACGCTGGGATTTCTGCAAGCGGTCGCGAGGACCCAGCCGGTCGTTCTGGCGTTCGATGACCTGCATTGGGCGGATGAAGCCAGTCTGGACCTGTTGAGCCACCTGGCGCGTCACAGTTCCGCCGCGCCTGTGCTGCTCCTCGGCGCATATCGCGATGCCGAGCTTCGTTCGCGGCGCGATCTGCGGCGGGTGATGCGCGACCTGAAGCGCGAGCGCCTCCTGGAGGAGTTCACCATCCCGCGGCTCTCTGGCGACGAGACGGCAGCGCTCGCGGCCCAGGAGCTTGACGCCGACGTGGCAGAGGAGCTGGGCGCGCAGCTTCAGCGGGCGACCGAGGGCAATCCATTCTTCACGCTTGAAGTGCTGCGGTTGCTGCGCCAGCGCGCTGACCTGGAGTTCGAGGAGGGGCGCTGGCGGCGACATACCTCGGGGGAGCTGGAGGCGCCTGAGAGTGTGCGCGAGGCGATCAGCGAGCGGGTGGAGCGGCTCGCCCCATCCACCCAGGCGACACTCGAGGCGGCAAGCGTGCTCGGCCAGGTCTTCGCCTCGGCGACCCTGCGGCGCATGAGCGGGCGCGCGCCAATGGACGGCGCCGAGGTGGATGGCGCCGAGATTGATGACGCGCTCGATGAGGCGTTCCTGGCTGGTCTCATCACGGATGCTGACGCGCGACGAGCTGGTGAGAGAGAAGCGGCCTACAGCTTCAGCCATGCCCTCACGCAGCGCGCGATCTACACGGCGATTCCCACGCCGCGCCGTCGCCGCCTGCATCTGGCGGCCGGAGAAGCGCTGGAGGCCATGCCTCACGACCAGCGCGCCGCGGAGGTGGCTGCGCACTTCCTGGCGGGTGATAGCGTCGCTCGCGCCCTGCCCTACGTGTTGGAGGCGAGCGCCCAGGCCGCGCGCCTGTTCGCCTGGGGCGAGGTAGAGCGGCACGCGCAACTGGCGGTAGAGCTGGCGCGCGAGCGTGGGGATCAGGCGCGCGTGGCGGAGGCGGAGGCGCGGCTGGCCGAAGCGCTCCAGGCGCAAGGCCGCTTTGATGAAGCGCTCGCTGCCTTCGAGACGGCGAACGCCCACTATCGCCAGATGGGGAATCTGGACCAACTCGCGTGGAATAGCGCCAATATGGCGCGCTGCTATTGCAGCCTTGGCCGCGCGGAAGATGGGCTGGCGGCCTTCCAGAGGCTTCTCACCTCGCTGGCCGCGGGAACCAATGGTACGCCTGATCTGCCTGATACGCCTGGTACGCTCGGTGACAGTCAACCGGGCATGCGCTCTCCGCTCGCTCCGGCGTCGGCGCCGCAGGGCGAGCGGGATGAGCGGGATGAGCAGGATGAGCGGGAGCCTGTCTCGCTGGAGGCGCTGCAATCCCAGGTCGCGCGGGTTGCGCCGCTCATCAGCGAGCGCTCGCTGGCGCGCGTGTGCCTCAGCCTGACCGTGTACCTCTACTTTCTGGAGCGCCACGATGCGGCGGCTGTGCTGGGTGAGCAGGCGGTGGCGCATGCGCGGTCCGCGGCTGACTCCCGCACGTTCCTGCGCGCGGAGGCGTTCTATGGGCTGGCGCTGGTGGGTGGAGGGGATTTACCCCGGGCGGCGACGGCGTTCGAGGAAGCGCGCGCCATCGCCGAGGAGATAGGGGATCCCGAGGCGATCTTCCTCTCCGCTGGCAACCTGAGCGACATCCATCGCCTGCGGGGAGCGTTTGTGCTGGCCGAGCGAGGTATTCAGATAGCGCGCGAGGCAGCGGAACGGTCTGGTCTGCCCGACCTCGCCGTGCAGGCATGGTGCAGCGCGGGTCTGATGGCGTTTCTGGCCGGAGAGTGGGACGCGGCGGATCAGCGTATTGCGCGCGCGGAGGAGATTGTGCAGACTCTCGCGGGAGCGACGCCAGGCACGCTATTCTGGGCGAAAGGTATCTGGATCCATCAGGCGATGCTGGCGCAGGCCAGGGGTCAGACGCAACAGGCGCGCCCGCTCCTCGATCAGGCAATCTCGGAAGCGGAGCGCGACAATGACCAGCCTATGCTCCGCATGGCGAACGCCATGCTGGCCGAAGAGGAACTTGTGCGGGGGCAGCCTGGCGCCGCTTGCCAGCGACTGGCGCGCTTGCTCGAACTGGCAGAGGCTTCACGAGTCGAAATGACACTGTTCATGCCGCTGGTAGCCTGGTCGGCAGCGGAGGCGGGCGACAGGATGCGGGCCCAGACCCTGCTCGACGAGACGATCGCCCAGGCGACCCAGCAGGATAACCAGCTGGCGCGCGTGGATGCGCTGCGTGTACAGGCGCTGCTGGCTATTCGCTGGGAGTCGTGGGACGCCGCGGAGCGCGCGAGCGAAGAGTCACTCGCGCTCGCCCGCGCGATGCCGTATCCGTATGCCGAGGCCAAGGCGCTCTATGTCTCTGGCCTCTTGCTCCAGCAGCGAGATCGGCAGGGCGCAGCGGAGCGGGCGCGAGCGCGCTACGAGCAGGCGCTGGGCATCCTCAACCGCCTCGGTGAGCGGCTGTATGCCGAGCGCGTCGCGCTGGCCATCGCGCCGGCCATCGAGTGAGCTTGGGCAGGCGGGCGCGGGTAGGCGCGCTCTCTATCCTCGGACCTGGGCCACTCAGGCGCTGGCGCTCAGGCGTTGGCGTTATAGCGGAAGCTGGAAAACTGAGCGGACGCGCCCGCATTGCGCCAGAAGACCCCTAACCCGATGTAGCTCGTTGAGTTGAGCGCCTGTGCGCCATCCATCACGATCTTGCCGGAGTAGCCCGCGCCGGTATTGACGGTCAGGGCGACGCTGTCTGGGCTTACGTCGGCGGTCAGGTAGTAGATGGCGCTCGCGGGCATCTTCTTCGTGATGTCGACTCTGGCGACTTCGACGTGATTGACGGTCTTGATGATGGCGTATTCACCATCTCCGCAGACGGTCAACTCTTCGGATGTCGAGCCGTCGTCGTTCGTGTCCCCAATCGTGTAGCTGGAGGGAAAGGACTGGCTGGCAAGCTCGAACCGCAACTCGGCATATTCGGGGTCAGTTGGGCCGCCGTAGGTTCCCGTCTTCGTCACCTGGGTCGCGCCAGCGACACAGCGCTAGCGCCGCAACGGGAGCACGACGCGCATGTCGCTCTCCAGCACGCCTTGCAGGAGGCCGACGCCTATGATACGCAGCGTCTGCAAGCGATCGACGCCCAGAGTGTCTCCCAGTTCGTGAATGTGGTTATGAACGTGCCGACGGTGTATGATGCGTTCTGCGGTCCCGTCAGCACGTTCAGCGTCTGGTTCGCCACGTGCGGCGCGATGCCGCTGCCGCAACCAGCCCTGAATTGCAGTTAAGCAGAAAGGCTGCGAGCCGCCCAACTCAACGTAAGCGTTCCAGGCGCTCCAGGCGCAGCAGGAATACCGCCATGCGCGTAGCAGCTGTGACGCTACAATGGAGACGTTCTCTGCGCTGACCATCACCCAAATGAGCAATGATCAGCAATGGCCAGCAATGGATGGAGGGTACGATGTCACAGGCGTCGAACCGCACAGATTCCACAGATGCGGGCGCCACGCAGGGCGCCACACAGGGCGCCCCTTTGCAGCCTTCACATCCTTCAGGCGACGCCACGAGCACGCCCCCGCTCTGGCAGCAGCGCTTCCGTGCGCCGGACATCCTCTACACCCAGCTCGCCGCGCAGGAGCCCACACGCGGACTGGTGGCTAGCAACCAATCAGGAGTGATACAACTGTATGCCTGGGATGTCCCGACGGGCCACCTGCGGCGACTCACTGACAAGCCTGAGGGGCTGGCGCTTGGCTCGCTCTCCCCGGACGGGCGCTACATCTACTATCTCGAAGACCAGCATGGCAACGAGATTGGGCACTATGTGCGCGTGCCCTTCGAGGGCGTGACGGCTCACGACCCCGCCATCGAGGACGTGACGCCCTCCCTGCCGCCCTATGCCTCGGCGGGTCTGGCGCTCAGCCGCGCTGGAAACCGTCTGGCGTGCATTACCGCTGGAGCGCAGGGCTTCCAGCTCTACTGTGTGGATCTCGCCGCGGACGGCGCGCCGCAGGGGCCGCGTCTCCTGCACGCGAGCGCTCATCTGCTCGTCGGCGTCTCGCTTTCTGCCAGTGGCGCACTGCTGGTGGTCGCGTCCACAGAGCGCAACACCTCACCCACATATACGTTGCTGGCCTTCGATGCGGCAAGCGGCGAGCAGGTCGGAGAGCTTGCGGAGAGCGCGGAGGCCAGCATCGAGCCGTGCGCGTTCTCTCCAATCGCAGGCGACGAGCGGTTGCTCGCCTCAACCAATCGCACTGGAGACAAGCGCCCGCTGATCTGGCATCCTCGGACGGGGGAGCGGCTGGATCTGGCGCTCGATACCCTGGAAGGCGAAGTGGTCCCGGTGGATTGGTCCCCCGACGCCAAGAGCATTCTGCTGTGCCAGCTTGTGCAGGCGACACAGCGCCTCTTGGTCTACGATCTCGCGACGCACGCGCTGACACCGCTGCGCACGCCCGCCGGCTCGCTGTTCTTCTTTAGCGGCCTGGGTGTCTATTTCGCCCCTGACGGTGAAATTATCGCCCAGTGGCAGGATGCGACGCACCCGTCGCAGGCGATTGCCCTGGACCCGCGCACGGGAGCGCAGACGCGGACTGTGCTGGCGGCGACACGCGAGGCGCCGGGCCATCCCTGGCGCTCGATCACCTTCGCCTCGACGGACGGAACGCTCATTCAGGGTTGGCTCAGCATGCCCGATGGCGCCGGGCCATTCCCGACAATTCTGGAGACGCATGGTGGGCCGACCGCTGTGGCGACGGAGGTGTTCGCACCGAGGGCGCAGGCCTGGGTGGACGCTGGCTTCGCCTATCTGACCATCAATTATCGCGGCTCGACGACCTTCGGTCGCGCTTTCGAGCGGGCAATCTGGGGTCGGCTGGGGGAATACGAGGTCGAGGATATGGTGGCGGCGCGTGAGTGGCTGGTAGAGCAAGGGATCGCGCGGCCCGATCAGGTATTCCTGACGGGCTGGTCGTATGGCGGGTATCTCTCGCTGCTGGGACTGGGCAAGCGCCCCGAGCTGTGGGCTGGCGGGATGGCGGGGGTCGCGATCGCGGATTGGGCGATCCAGTTTGAGGACTCGGCGGAGACGCTACGAGGCGTTCAGGTGGCGCTCTTTGGCGGCACGCCGGATCAGGTCCCCGAGCGCTACCGGATGAGTTCGCCGATGACCTATGCAGAACAGGTGCGTGCGCCAGTGCTGATCATCCAGGGGCGGCACGATACGCGCACGCCAGCTCGGCCCATCGAGCTCTACGAGGCAAGAATGAAGGCATTGGGCAAATCAATTGAGGTGGTCTGGTTCGAGGCAGGGCACCTGGGTCCCTTCGCGCAGGTGGAGCAGGCCATCCACTTCCAGGAGTTGATGCTCGCGTTCACACAGCGCCTGCTGACGCACGGCGCGGGACACTGAACGGCTGGCGCGCTGGCGGCTGACTTGCCAGCCAGGGGGCATACCCGCTGCGCCAGTGGTAGGCATGCCCCCCTGATGACGGCGTTGTTAGGCGCTCGAACTCGCCCGCGCTCGTTGAGTCCCATCTCCTGCCGTGGGCGCAAAGCTTGGCGTAGTAATCTCAAATTGAAATGAAGCGGCTCAACCCCATTTCGGGTAGAGCCGCGGGAATTAGTGGTTTTGGGGGGGGGCCGCCGGGCGGACGCGCACCCCACCA
>JAICVT010000581.1 GCA_025935235.1 Ktedonobacterales bacterium
GAGCAGAATTCGCCCATGAAGCGCATCAACTCGGGATCGGTGTCGGGGCCAGCCACCAGCTCCAGCAGCTTCATAAAGCGCACCGGATTGAAGAAGTGGCTGATGAGGAAGTGGCGGCGGAAGTCCTCGCCACGCCCTTCCAGCAGCATCGTCGCGGGCAGCCCCGACGTGTTGGAGGTGATGATGGTTCCGGGCTTGCGCACGCGCTCGATGCGCGCGAAGAGGTCGCGCTTGGCGCCAATCTCTTCGACGATGGCCTCGATAATCCAGTCCACGCCCGCCAGCTTGTCCAGATCGTCGGTGGTATTGCCAGGCGTGACCAGTTTGGCGGCCTTGCTGGTGAAGAAGGCCGAGGCGGGTTTAGCCTTGAGGGCTTTATCAATGCCGCTGAGGGCGAAGCGGTTGCGCACCGCCGGGTCGGCGCTGTCGGGCGCATCGGGCGGGACGATGTCGAGCAGCAGCACAGGGATGCCCGCGCTGGCCAGCAGCGCCGCGATGCCCGCCCCCATGATGCCCGCGCCGACCACCGCCGCGCGCTGTATGGTGTAGCTCATATGCTAATGTCCTGTCGAATAGTGGATACGGAAGCAGCCAGCGAATGAATTCGCGCCTGAAGGGCCGTTCCGGCCCACAACGTCCGCCTGCGCGGACGCGAGGAAGGCCGATCCCGGACCCGCGCAGGCGGGTCTGGTGGCGGCGCGCCGCCTTCAGGCGCGGTTTCAACCGCTGGCCTTCGTCGCCCCCCTTACAGCCGCTCGATGATGGTGGCGACGCCCTGGCCGCCGCCGACGCAGAGCGTGGCGATGCCCAGCCGCTTGTCGAGCGTCTCCAGGTCGTTGACCAGCGCGCCGACGATGCGCGCGCCCGTGCAGCCCAGCGGATGCCCCAGCGCGATGGCCGCGCCGTGCGGGTTCAGCTTGTCCAGATCAATGCCCAGCTCGCGCACGACGGCCAGCGACTGCGCGGCGAAGGCCTCGTTCAGCTCGATCACATCAATGTCGCTGAGTTGCAGGCCCGCGCGCTGGAGCGCCTTGCGCACGGCGGGAACCGGACCGATGCCCATGATCTCTGGCGCGACGCCCGCCACCGCCATCGAGATGACGCGGGCGCGTGGCTTGACGCCCAGCGCTTTGGCTTTCTCCGCCGACATCAGGATGACTGACGAGGCGCCGTCGTTGAGCGGGCTGCTGTTGCCCGCCGTGACGCTGCCGCCCGCGATGAAGGCTGGCTCCAGCGCTGCCAGCCGCTCCAGCGAGGTATCGCGGCGCGGGCCTTCATCCTGCGTCATCTGCGTTCCGTCGGGCAGGTCCACCGGCACGATTTCGCGCGCCAGGATGCCCGCGTCCTGCGCGGCGATGGCCAGCTTGTGGCTGCGCAGCGCGAAGCGGTCCTGCTCCTCGCGGCTGACGCCGTACTTCTTCGCCAGGTTTTCGGCGGTCATGCCCATCGGGATGTAGGCCTCGCCAAAGGCAGTCGTCATCTCGCCGGGCAGGCCGCACGCCTCGACACCATTCGGATTGTTATAGAGCTTGGGGTTGAAGCTGGGATTGAAGCCGCCCATCGGCACGCGCGACATGTTCTCGACGCCACCCGCCACGAAGATGTCGCCCTGCCCCAGCATGATGCTCTGCGCGCCCATGTTGACGGCCTGCAAGCTGCTGGCGCAGAAGCGGTTGACGGTGACGGCGCCAGCGGTGGTGGGCAGCCCCACCAGCCCGGTGATGATGCGCGCGACGTTCAGCCCCTGCTCGGCCTCCGGGAAGGCGCAGCCGATGATGACATCCTCGATCTGGGTGTAGTCGAAGGCGGGCA
>JAICVT010000076.1 GCA_025935235.1 Ktedonobacterales bacterium
ACGCGGCGAGCAGGCCGCGGAGTCCACTGAAGCGTGGTGATGAGATAGCCCCCAGCCTGGTGATTGTGGCGCAGTGTATGTCAGCGCCCACTCGGTGTCAATCCGGTGTAACTGACCTGGACATCCTTCGTGCGGCGTGCGGACTGGGCCATTGCGGCGCGTCGTTACGGCCTTGTAGCGAGACGATGTGGCACGATGGCGCGATTGTGCCACATTCGAGAGCCGCGGGCCACCAACTGTGCGGTCGCTGTGATGCGTGTGCGGCTCACTCAACACCAGGGACTCCAGCGGCGCCGGGCGCGCTCTGGAGCGACATGGAAGGATAGCCCTGGTATGCGCAGTTTCATCGCTCAGCTGGCCACTCACAGGTCGGCTCACCCTGCTCCGACATCACAGCGGGCGCCCGGAATGCGTATGGCGGCACTGTCGCTCATGCTCAGCGCGCTGGCGCTGCTGGTATCGGCCTGCGGTTCCACGCCGCCTCCCAGCAGCAACACCACGCCGACGGTTAGCCCGAGCGGCTCGATGGTCAAGGTCTACTTCACGCGGCATCCCGATTCCGACAACGACCCTACCAAAGTGTTCGCCCTCACGCGCACGGTTCCCGCGACCGCCGCGACGATCCACGACAGGGCCACCTATGCGCTGGAACAGATGCTCGCCGGGCCATCGCAGGCGGAGCGGGCGCAGAACTATTACAATCCCTTCGACGGCCAGCTCGCGCTGCAATCGTACTGTTCGGGTCCATTTCGCGACTTCGATCTGACGCTCGACCACCGGGGCGCGCAGGCGGAGACCGGCGCGGCGACGCTCCAGTTCTGCCGCCGGGTGGATATTCCAGGCGAGCTGGCGGGCCCGCGCATGAGCGCGATGGTCTCCTCCACCCTGCTGCAGTTCCCAGGGATCACGAAGGTCGTCATCCTCAATTACCAGGGGAATTGCTTCGACGACCTGCAAGGCGCGAACGCCTGCCTGAACGCGCAGCAAACGGGCTACGCGGTCAAGGTCTTCTTTTCCAGGCATCCGGACTCCGACAGCGCCCCTACGAAGCTATTTCCCGTTGCGCGAACGTCGCCCACCCTCTCCGTCGCAACCTACGCGCTGAGCCAACTGATCGCCGGGCCAACCGCGGCTGAGACGGCGCAAGGCCTCTACACGCCGCTGCAAGGCGCGCTCAAGGGCGCCTCGACGTGTGGCGGCGCGGACTTCGCGATCACGCTCAATGCGGACCGTGACCAGCCGCAGACTGGCACGGCGACGCTGCGGTTCTGCCGTGATGCGCCAGGCTTTGGCGATACAGGCGCAGCCATCGTGCGCAATGAGATTACCAGCACGATGACTCAGTTCCCGACCATCCAGAAGGTAGTCATCATCTACAAGGACGGCTCATGCTTCGATGACCTGATTGGCTGCCCATAGAACCACAGCCGTCTGATCGGATCACGAGCCACGTTTGCGTTCGGCATGTTTGCGTTCTGAAGGGGAGGAGACAGCCATGAACAACGAGGCGCCGAAGGGCGGCGTCACGGCGCCAGAGCCAGCGCCAAAAGAGAACGCGCCTGGTCCAGTTGAACATCCGCAAAGCCAGTATCCCTATGCGCCCGCGCCGTACCGCTACCCGCAGGCGCAGTATCCACGCGAGAGGAGGAAGACGAACTGGGTTCCGTGGGTCATTGGTGGCGTCCTCGGGGCGCTCCTGATCGGCGGCGTGATCATCGCGCTGATCGTCGCGCTGATCGGGAGCATCTTCACTGCGGCGACCGGCCAGCATGAACAGTCGACCACCCTGACCAGATCGCTCACCGTCAGCGGCACGCCGAGCCTGGTCATCTCTGACCCGGCAGGTAATATCACCGTGCAGACGGGCAGCGGCAGTCAGGTGACTGTCCAGATCACGAAACATGCCTGGGGGAGCAGCGCCACCGTCGCGCAGAACGGGCTGTCATCCACGACGGTGGATGTGCTCCAGCATGGCGACACGATCACGGTGCGGAGCCAGTTCGATACGACGTACTTTGATCATGGCGCGGCCCGGCGCAGTCTCGATCTGCTGGTGACGGTTCCCGCGCAGGCCAATGTTGATGCGCATCTGGGAGCTGGCAACATCGTGGCGCGACAGATGAGCGGCGCCGTCCGGCTCGATACCGGGGCTGGCAACGTGACGCTCGACAACGTGACGTTCACTGGCAGCTCGCGGCTGAACACAGGCGCCGGCAATATCGAGGCGACCTGCGCCATCGCGAGCGATGCCACGGTAGATGTACACGTCGGCGCAGGCAACGCCACGATGACGCTGCCATCCAATACGCCAGCCCAACTCGATGCGTCGACCGGCATAGGCAACCTGACAATCAATGGCTGGCAGACGTCCATGACGAACCCTGGCGCGACCGGACATCATGCGCGCGGCGCCATGGGCGACCATCCGACAGGCATGCTCACCATTCAGGTCGGCACTGGCAACCTGACGCTGACGAGCAAGTAAGCGCTCAGCCTGCCTCAGTGACCAACCCCCACCGCGAAGACGGCATCGTCCTCGCGGTGGGGGTTGGTCACTGAGCCTGCCCTGAACCCGCGTGCTACAATATCTGGCATATGCGCTCCATGCGGGTCGGCCAGCCATCATCAGCTCATCATCAGTTCATCATCGGCCGCGATGCGCTGGGATCGCTGGAATAGAAGCGGCGAGCCAGAGCGGCGAGCGGAGTCGGCCAGAGGCGCCGAAGGAGAGCCATCGTGAGCGACGTGAGCGAACAGAGCGCCGCAGCGGCGGCCACGGCCAGCTTCGACCCCGCCAGCGTGGATGACGTCATCACCGCGCTCGCCAGCCACAACTACATCGCCGATCGCGGACTGGCCACCGCTATCTTCCTCGCGCTCAAGCGCCACAAGCCGCTGCTGCTGGAGGGCGAGCCGGGCGTCGGCAAGACCGAGGTGGCGCGCACGCTGGCCGCGCTGCTGGACACGCGCCTGATCCGCCTGCAATGCTACGAAGGCATTGATCAGTCCAGCGCGGTCTACGAATGGAACTACGCCCGCCAGCTCCTCTACATCCGCATGCTCGAAGCCGACCGCCAGGTCGATCGGGCGGCGCATGGCAACCACGGCGCGGCGTCTGGCGGGTCAGCCGACAACGCCACCGGCGAGGCGCGGCTGCGCGATGTCTTCGGCCCCGAGTTCCTGATCCGCCGCCCGCTGCTGGAGGCGCTCGACGCCAGCCACGAGCGCGCGCCCGTGCTGCTGATTGACGAGCTGGACCGCTCCGACGCCGAGTTCGAGGCCTACCTGCTGGAGCTGCTTAGCGACTACCAGATCACCATCCCGGAGATCGGCCCCCAGCGCGCCACGCGGCCGCCGGTGGTGGTCATCACCTCCAACCGCACGCGCGACATCCACGACGCGCTGCGCCGCCGCTGCCTCTACTACTGGATCGAATATCCCACACTGGAGAAAGAGTACGCCATCGTCCGCACGCGCGTCCCAGAGGCATCCGATCTGCTGGCGCGGCAGGTCGTCACCTTCGTGCAACTGCTGCGTAACGAGGATTTCTTCAAAGCGCCCGGCGTCGCTGAGACGCTCGACTGGCTGGGCGCGCTGACCGCGCTGGGCCAGAAGGAGCTGACCGAGGGCGCCGTGCAGGATACCCTCAGCGCGCTGCTGAAGTATCAGGACGACGTGCAGAAGCTGACCTACGGCGGGCTGCTCCTCAAGCTGCTCGACAAGGCGCGCGACGCCGTGGCGCAGGGCTAGGCAGGGTGAGCGCATGGCCGACGATCCTCGCCGCCTCAATGCTGATCTGAACGCCAGCCGCGACGCCAGCCTGCATGCTGAGCTGAGCGCTGACCTGGAGTCGCTGGCCGATCCGTCGCGCGCGCCAGACGCGCGGGCCACGGGCGATCTGTTGCTGGCGCGCATCGTGGACTTCACTCATCTGCTCTGGGAGATGGGACTGGACATCGGGCCGGGGCGCGTCGTGGAGGTGGTGGAGGGGTTGCCGCTGGTCAATCTGGCCAGCCGCCAGGAGCTGTACTACTACCTCAAGACCAACCTCGTCACACGCCACGAGTATGAGGCGACCTTCGACGCCGCCTTCGCGTGGTTCTGGCGGCGCGCCGACCAGCGGCTGACCGCGCCACCGCCCGAGCTGGAGGCCGCGCCCCACCGCCGCCGCTCCGCCGCCGCTCTGCCGCCCGACCGCCAGCGCGAGGATGACGCCGCCAGCGCCCGCCATCCGCAGCCCCAGGCGCGCCAGCGGCATCCCGCCTCGCGCCTGCGCGACGCCCGACGCAAGCAGAACGACGAGCAGCGCGACGACAAGCAGGAGGAGCAGCAGATCGGCGCCTTCAGCGCGGAAGAGGCGCTGCGCCGCAAGGACTTCGAGGAGTTCACCTGGGATGAGATGCGCCAGGCGCGCGAGCTGATGGCCAGGATGCGCTGGCGGCTGAGCCTGCGCCAGACGCGCCGCCTGCGCGCCGCGCGGCGTGGCCCCACGCTCGACCTGCGCCGCACCTTCCGCCGCAGCCTGCGCTCTGGGGGCGAGCCGGTGCAGCTGGCGCGCCGCGAGCGCCGCCGCAAGCCGCGCCCGCTGGTCATCCTCTGCGACATCAGCGGCTCGATGAGCCTCTATTCGCGGCTGCTGCTGCACTTCATCCACACCGTCTCGAATGGCCGCGAGCACGTCGAGACCTTCGTCTTCGCCACCCGCCTGACACGCATCACCCGCCAGCTCGCGCGGCGCGATGTAGACGCCGCCGTGCAAGAGGTGACCAAAACCGTGCAGGACTGGTCCGGCGGCACGCGCATCGGCGAATCGCTGCGCGCCTTCAACTATCGCTGGGCGCGGCGCACGCTGGGGCATGGCGCGGTCGTGCTGATCATCAGCGACGGCTGGGATCGCGGCGACACGCAGCTACTGACGCAGGAGATGGCGCGGCTCCAGCGCAACTGCCACCGGCTGATCTGGCTCAACCCACTGCTGGGCCAGCAAGACTACCGCCCGGTGACGGCTGGCATGCGCGCCGCCCTGCCCTACATTGATGACTTCCTCCCCGCGCACACGCTCGATAGCCTGGTCGCGCTGGGTAAGCTGCTGGAGTCGGTGGACGACACCACGCGCCCGGCCCGCGCCACCCACATCACGCCGTCTACGGCGCCGACAAGAACTCGTACATCTTGACTGTCGGCCCAACATAGGTTAATAATCCGTATGTAAAGTTAACTTACGGTCATTTAATGCAGCCCACTGGAGTTTTCCTAATAGAGATGCATGAGCCCCACCAGTCTGAGCGCAGCGTCTAGCAGCACCGTGAAGCCCGGCAAATGTGGGCAGCGGTGAAATGAAAGCAAGGTAGTTTTAGACGTGTGGGAACTCGATCCGTGATGAGAGCCGTTCTATAGCAACATCGCCTGCTGGCGACTTCCCGCTTGTTGGCTCCTCCCTTGGATGAGTAAGTGATCGGCAAAGCCTCGTGCTGCCAGCAATCCCAGCCCGGATTAACAAGTTTAAGTCAGATTTAGCCGCGATGCCGTATGACCAAGTCGTTCAAAAACACATCATTGGCGGCGACTGCTTCACGCTAACCTCAGACCAGCACTTCGAGTTGAAGCGAGCTATCGCGGACAAATTTAGCCTCAATCCGCATTACGTCGTCGTCGTGGGGTCAGCAAAGCTAGGCTTCAGCATCGCGAGAACCAAGAGATACCGCCACTTCGGCAACGACTCCGATATCGACATAGCGATTGTGTCTGATAGACTCTTCGACGAAGTATGGCAGCAAGTCTTTGAATACTCAGAGAGCCCGGGTAGAGACATATACTGGGACAGAGACAACGCGTTTAAGACCTATCTGTTTCGGGGTTGGATAAGGCCTGACAAGCTACCACCGCCAGGTGGGTTCGCGTACAAAGCCGAGTGGTTTGAGTTCTTTCGATCGTTGACGGCAAGCGGCGCGTTTGGCGAGTACAAAATCGCAGCGGGTTTGTATAGGTCAATGTACTTTCTTGAGAGGTATCAAGGCATCTGCACTATGCAGTGCCAGCAGGAGCTTGGAGGGCTCTAATGAGAACAACCGCAACGAACCGAAAGCTGCGCCTACTTCTAACTGGAATCCGCGATGGAAATCTTGTACCTAACCCCGATTTCCAGCGCCGTCTCGTATGGACCAATAAGGACAAACGGAACTTCTTGGATACAGTGTTGCGCGGCTACCCCTTTCCTGAGATCTATATAGCCGCTGGAACGGTCAATCCCCAAACTGGCGAAGGTAGTGAAATGCTGGTGGACGGGCAACAGAGGATCACTACACTGTACCAGTACTTCGCAGGCGCGAGAGAACTGCGGCTTGGATCTGACCTCATGCCTTATAAGAAGCTCTCGCAGGAACAGCAGATCGCATTCCTTGAGTACGAGGTAGTGGTTCGCGATTTAGGCACAATGGGAGTGGATGAGATCAAAGAGGTATTCCGCCGCATCAACGCTACTAGCTATTCGCTAAACGCGATGGAAATACATAACGCAAGGTTCAATGGCGAGTTCAAGACCTTTGCGCAATACGTTGCACAGCTCGACTTCTTTGGTGACCGCCATGTGTTTAGCGCGACCGAGATTCGCCGCATGCGCGACGTTAGTTTCGCTCTAGTGCTCATTATTACAATAATGTCAGGCTACTTCAATCGGGAGGACGAACTAGAGACTTACCTTGAAACGTATAATGACGACTTCCCGCAGCAAGAGCAGCTAAAACGTGAAATCTCGCGGACCCTCGACTTCGTGGATGCTTGCGGCTTTGACAGTCGAAGCCGAGCGTGGAAACTGTCAGATCTTTTGACCTTGCTGGTGGAGGTTTATCGGGCAATCATCCGAGACGGCACACAGTTAGAACCTTCAACGGTTTCTAGAGACCTCAATAACTTTTACGCGCGCGTAGACGAATGGGTGAAAGGCCCGACGCAGCTTCCAATGCCCGACACAGTCACAATAGCGGAATATGCGCGCGCCGCGTCACAGGCTACCAATGATCGAGGTAGTCGGATTAAGCGTGGAGACATTATCCGGAATATTCTGTTGCAGCCATACTAGACGTCGGCTCCGAGTACTCGCCACGCCACATATGGCCAACATGTGGCCACCGGAGCGTGGGCCACTTCTGGAGCCACATCTGTGGTCATCTCCGAGCCGACTGTGAAAGGCAACGCGCATGCGGAAGATTGGGAAGATTGACGCGTTCGCGCACATCCTGCCGCGCCCGTATCTCGAGCGGCTGGAGCGGCAGTTGGAGCAGACCATGCTGCCGAGCCAGCTCGCCTATTACCGCGAGGGCGTCTTCACCTTCGATCCCGTGCTGACCGACCTGGACGCGCGCTGGCGCGCGATGGACCAGATCGAGCGGATGGAGCCAGACAGCGGCGCATACAAGCAGGTGCTCACGCTGGCCGTGCCGCCGCTCGAAGAGGTCGGGCCACCAGAGATCGCGGCGGAGCTGGCCCGCCTCGCCAATGATGAGCTGGCCGACCTCGTGCGGCGCTATCCCGACCGCTTCGTCGGCTTCGCAGCCGCGCTGCCGCTGTCCGATGTCGAAGCGGCCATGCGCGAGCTTGACCGCGCGCTGACCGAGCTTGGCGCGCTCGGCGCCCAACTCTACACCAACGTTCTCGGCGCGCCGCTCGACGATTCGCGCTTCGAGCCGCTGTTCGCCCAGCTCGAAGCGGCGGGCCGGGCCATCTGGCTGCACCCGACACGCAGCGCGGCCTGGGCCGACTATCCCACCGAGCGCGCATCTGACTACGGCTTGTGGTGGTCGCTCGGCTGGCCCTATGAGACCGCCGCCGCGCTCGCTCGCCTCGTCTATTCCGGCCACATGGAGCGCCACCCTCGCCAGATCGTGATCGCGCACCACGGTGGCGGCATGGTTCCGCATTTCTCCGCCCGCCTTGTGATGGGTCCGGGCTACCGGCAGATCAAGGACACCCTGCCACACCCCCCGCTCGACTACTTCCAGCGCTTCTATGCCGATACGGCGCTCTTCGGCGCGCCCCACGCGGTCCGCTGCGTGCTCGACTTCTTCGGCCCCGAGCACGTCCTGTTCGGCTCGGATATGCCGCTCGGACCTTCTGACGCGGTCGCGGCGACCATTGCGGACATCGCCGCCGCTGAACTGTCGAGCGACGATCGGGCGGCTGTCTACGCCGGGAATGCCGCGCGGCTGCTCGGGCTGCAAGGCGGCTGATGGCGCCGATGCGGCGGTTAGCGATGCGCCTGACGCACTATCAGATGCGATAGGATGAGAGCAGGCATGGGCGCAGGCGGGAGTTCTGGGCCGTCTGGATCGCCACATGCGCCATGCGCCACGCCGCCCTACGCCGCTCATCCGCACGAGCCGCTTGCCACCCCTGTCGTGTAGGACTATACTGGCAACCGGGCAGTCCCGACGTGCGGATTCAGGCTGCCCGCGCGACGGAGACACGACGCTCACGTCGTATCTCACCGCCCCGCCGGCAGGGGTGGCCTTCAGCGACGAAGAAAGGGCGCCTGTGATGCGCTGGAACGTATGGGCAGAGCGGTTCGCGCGACTTCGACCATCATGGAAGTTCACCCGCCGCATCCTTCCCTCGCTGGCAACCATCCTGATCGTCGCGGCGCTGGCTGTGACCTTCTATGGGCTGGCGCAGGCGCAGCGGCATACGGGCGCCAGCACGACCGATCCCGCGACAGCCAGTTCCCTCGCCACCGCGACATCGCCCGCGCCGACCGCTACAGCTACGGGGTCGCCGCTCTCGCCCCCACCGCCGACAGCGCAGCCAGGCGGTCATCCAGTCGTCCCCTCGAATGGCAGCGGCCCATTCAAGGTCGTGGCGGTGTCCGTCTCGGATTCCTGCGGCATCTATGGCGGGATGTGCTCAGCGCATCTGGGTTGTCCCATCAACCCCGAACCCATCCTTGGCGCCATCTGGATGGCGAAAAACGCGCCCGCTGGCGATGTGACGTATCGCTGGATCGTTAGCGATGGCCGCGTCACCGCGCCGCAGATCGCGCATTTTGATGGGCAGTCGTTCGGCGATGGCCCTATCTACGACTATCAGCCCGAGGCCGCAATAGCTGATGGGCGCGCCGTCACGTTCCAGCTCGAAATCCTGTCGCCAGTCCAGATGATCTCGCCGCCTTCGGTAGCGTGGCATATCGTCTGCCTGCCCTGGATCAAAGGCGAGTATGTCTATCCTACTGGCGCAACAGCCCGCTTCTACGACTGCGCCACTGGCGGAACGCAGACGTTCCCGTACACTGCATCGGTAGACCTGGCGCCCAGCCCCAGCTTCACCTTCAGCTACTACTGGAAGCGGTCAGATGGCAGCGTGTCAGCGACGCGGCAGGTCACGACCACAGGCGGCGCCACAAGCGTCACCCTGCAGGGGGATAGCATTTCGCTCACAGCGCCGTCTCCGCCGCCACCGATTGGCCCATCGCCTATAGGGAACGCTACAGACACTCTGGTCGTGCTGAACCCGCCGAATGCTATCAATGGCAGCAGCGCCTCGCAGTACTCGGCGCAGGGGCTACCGGTCTACATGCCCAATTGCAGTGACACCGCGGCGACACCCACGCCCACCCCCTGATAATGCGCCGCTCGCCTGGCGCGCCAGTTGTGCTGCGGCTCCGCTTTCAGGTATAGTGGGGCCGACGACGCCAGGCGCCCACAGTGGCCAGGCGCACGCTGGAACGCAGGTGAGGAAGGAGCGGCGCCAGGATGAGTGAGACAAGGACATCGGTCTGGAATCCCGCGCACATCCTGGGCAAATACCTGTTCTCGCCGACGCTGGGGCAGCGCTCGCTGGCCGCGCTGATTGATCTGGCGCTGGTCTCACTGCTCCAGCTCGGCGCGGGTCAGGTCTTCGGCGTCTATCAGGCGGCGCCCTATGCGGGCATGGACAACGCCAGCGTCAATGGCGGCGGCATCTATTTCTACGCCAGCCAGACGCCCACCATCGCCTTCTTCTGGCTGGCTGTCATCATCATCGCCTACTTCACCTACTTCGAGGCGGTCTTTGGCGCGACGCCCGGCAAAGCGATCCTGCGGCTGCAAGTCGTCATGCTGGATGGCGGCCGCCCCACCCTCGGCGCGATCCTGATGCGCAACGTGCTGCGGCTGGTGGATGCGCTGCCAATTTTCTATGTGGTGGGCGGGCTGGTGGCGCAGAGCACGCTACACGAGCAGCGCGTCGGCGACATCGTCGCCCGCACCACGGTCATCCCGCGCACGCCGCTGACCGCGCTGGGCGAGCCAGCGGGGCGCCCGCGACTGAAGTTGCTGGCGACGGCGCTGCTGCTGGCCGCGCTGATCGGGGCGAGCATCGCCTTCCAGTATTTTGGGCGGGCGCCGCTCATCATCCAGAGCTGGGCCAACGCCAACAACAGCTTTCACAGCCCGACCACCGCGCCGACAGCGACCGCGCCGCTCTGCGCTCCGCTGCCAGAGTGGCCAGTCGTCACCTCGACCGCTGCCGACGGAGCCAGCGCGCCGCGCCCGATCATCGCCTGGGCGCTGGGCGTGCCGCGGTGGGGCAACGGCGAGGTGACGTATCCGTTCCGCGAGCAGCTCTGGAACAGCGCGACCGACAGCTTCCAGCCGCCCGTCAGCCCTCGGCAGGTCGCCATCGAGGATCTCGGCTCCGGGCCAGATGTCTATAGCGGGCAGGTCAGGCTGAGTTGGGCAGGGCCACTCAACGGCGGCTGGGAGATCGCGGGCGGTCAGATCAGTTGCGCCAAAGCGGGCTAGCGCGGGCTGGCGGCTGAAACCGCCGCGGCTTCACGCCTGCGCCAAACACCTGTCTTCGCGGCAGAGGCAGACGGGGAACAGACCCATGTGATATGCTGCATCCGCCGACGTATTCAGCGGCGACATTGGGCGAGAGTCAGGCCACTCAAGACCAGCAGGAGCAGGCGAGATGCTGCCAGCAGGCTATTACTACAGCGCACGCGCGCTGAAAGGTAGCGATGTGTTCGTGAGGCCTGGCCGTACTGCGCCCAAATGCAGCTTGCTTGCTCGGCCTCTGAGTTCCGGTGGCGTCGCCACTGACTGACCAGAGAGTTCCAGAACCCGTTTGGATCGAGCGGCGGTCGTGGGCCAGCGCGAGGGCCTGCGACCGCCTCGCCGTTTGCGCCGTTTGCGCCGTTCGCCCGCGCCGCCGAGCCTGCCGCCAGCCACTGACGCGCTTCCCCGCGCCTCCCGCGCTCGTACAGGAGGTAGTAACTCCCATGATCGTGATCAACGCGCATGGCGTCACCAAATCGTATGGCGGTAGTCTGGTCCTCAGCCAGCTCGATCTGGTCGTGCAGGACGACGCGCGCCTGGGGCTGATCGGCCCCAATGGCGCCGGCAAGTCTACCCTGCTGCGGCTGCTCGCTGGGATGGACGACGACTATAGCGGCGAGATCAGCCGCCAGCGCGACCTGCGCGTCGCCTATCTGGAGCAGCGCATCAGCGACGACGAGCGCACACCGCTGCAGATGGCGCTGGCCAGCCGCCCCGATCTGGCGGAGATCGAAGGTGAGCTGGCGGGGGTGGAGGCCGACCTGGCCCGCCCAGAAGTCATCGCCGACCTGCGCCGGATCGAGCGCGTCATGGCGCGGCAAGAGCGGCTGCTGGCGCGCTACGATGCGCTGGGCGGTGCGGGCTTCGCGGGCGAGGCGCGCCAGCGCCTGCTGGAGGTTGGCCTGCCAGAGAGCGCCATCAGCGCGCCGCTCAGCGCGCTCAGCGGCGGGCAACGCAAGCTCGCCGCGCTGGCCATCTGCCTGGCCCAGCGCCCCGATGTCCTGCTGCTGGATGAGCCGGAGACGCACCTCGATCTGGAGGGTCGCGCGCGGCTGGAGCGCATCGTCGGCGAGTTCGCGGGCGCGGTCATCATCGTCTCGCACGACCGCTACCTGCTCGACGAGACGGTAACGGAGATCGCCGAGCTGGACAAGGGCAGCGTGACGCTCTGGCCCGGCGCCTACTCCGCCTATACGGTGGCGCGCGAACTGGCGCTGCAACGCCAGCAGGAGCGCTATGTCGCCCAGCAGAAAGAGATCGCGCGGCTGGAGGAGGCCATTGCGCGGTTCAAGCTGTGGGCCAGCATCGTCGTCAACGAGCGGCACATCAAGCAGGCGCGCAACAAGCAGCGCCAGATTGATCGCATGGAGAAGGTCGAGCGGCCGGTCTTGCAGCGCCGCCGCATGGCGCTGGCGCTGCGCGCCCACGAGCGCAGCGGGCAGCGCGTGGCCGAGCTGCGCGGCGCGAGCGTCGTCTTTGGCGACCATATCGCGCTGCTGGGGAGCGATCTGCTGGTGCGGCGCGGCGAGCGCGTCGGCGTGGTCGGCCCGAATGGCGCGGGCAAGAGCGTGCTGCTGCGGGCGCTGCTGGGCGCGCAGCCGCTGGCCGAGGGCGAGAGCCGGCTGGGGCCGAGCGTGCGCGCGGGCTATTTCGCGCAGGGCGAGGAGACGCTCGATCCCGACAAGACGCCGATCGAGATCGTGCGCGAGCTGAAGCCGGGCTACGAGAATCAGGCGATGGCGCAGCTTGGCCGCTTCCTCTTCAGTTACGAGCAGGCGCGCCAGCCCGCGCGCAAGCTGAGCGGCGGCGAGCGCAGCCGCCTGCAACTGCTGCTGCTGATGTTGGGCGGGGCGAACCTGCTGGCGCTGGATGAGCCGACCAACCACCTCGACATCGAGTCCTGCGAGGCGCTGGAGGCGGCGCTGGAGGCCTACGATGGCACGGTGATCGCCGTCTCGCACGACCGCTATTTCCTCGATCGCATCGCCGACCGCATCCTGGAGGTGCGCGACGGCGAGGTCTTCAGCTATGAGGGCGGCTACAGCGACTGGCGCGAGCGACGGGAGGCGGCGACCTCCGCGTGAGGCTGTGTGCTGCGATCAGCGCCGCCGCCAGCCCGTATGAGGCTACTCAGCGCCGTCTGGCTCAGGGAGCTGGCCCTGAGCGCCGTCGTCGAAGAGCGACGGTTGGCGGCGGCGCAGCGCCTCTTGTGCGAGGCGCTCACGCTCGTTGCGCTCCAGTTGCTGAATGGATTCCACTGGCGTGGGCAGATCCTCAGGCATCGTACCGCCCAGGCGCGCGATCGTCTCCCGCACTTCGCGCCCGACAGCGTGATGCGTGGCGTTGGCGGCGCCTTTGCCGACGATGCCCTCGCGCCTGATTTTGGCCTCGGCCTGCGTGGCGCGGAAGAGGTTGGCGGCCAGTTCTTCAGCGCCCATGTGGTCGAGAATTGGCTGGCCTGGCTTGAGCCCTTTGCGCATGGCGATGTCGCGCGCCCGCTCGCCATTGTAGAGACCCATATAGCCATGATCCTGGAAGACGGCGAAGTCGCGCCCGGTGACGACGCCAGCGGTGGTCGCGGTGGCCGCCAGCAGCCGGTTGCGATCAACGAGTTGCTGGCGCGTGAAGAGTCGCCGCTGATCGTCACTCATGTTGGCGAGCAGTTGCTCGTCGCTCAACTCTTGCCGCCGCGTCTGCACGGCGAAGTA
>JAICVT010000260.1 GCA_025935235.1 Ktedonobacterales bacterium
GTGATCGAGTCGGTCAAGCGCGTCACGAAGGCGTTTGGCAAGCACGCGCAGATCGCGGCGGGCAACGTAGCCACCGCCGAGGCGACCACCGCACTGATCGAAGCGGGCGTGCATGCGGTAAAGGTCGGCGTGGGGCCAGGCAGCATATGTACAACGCGCGTGGTGGCTGGGGTCGGCGTTCCGCAAATTACCGCGATATTTGATTGCGCCCAGGCGGCCGCTGGAAGCGGTGTGCCGGTCATCGGCGATGGCGGTATCCAGTTCTCTGGCGATATCGCCAAGGCCATTGCGGCGGGCGCCGATACGGTCATGCTGGGCAGCCTGCTGGCAGGGGTGGATGAAAGCCCCGGCGACCTCATCATCTCGCAGGGCGAGCGCTTCAAGGACTACCGTGGCATGGGGTCGGTCGGCGCGATGAAGCAGCGCAGCTATAGCAAAGACCGCTACTTCCAGTCCGATGTGATCGAAGAGTCGAAGCTGATCGCCGAGGGTATCGAAGGGCGTGTGCCATACAAGGGCATGCTGACCAACACGATCTTCCAGCTCGTCGGCGGGCTGCGGCAGGGCATGGGCTATACCGGCTGCGCCACCATCGAGGACCTGAAGACCAAGGCGCGCTTCACGCGCATCACCAGCGCAGGCCTGCGCGAGAGCCACCCGCACGATGTCTTCATCACCAAAGAGGCGCCCAACTACGCCGTGGGCCGCCGCTAACTGGTGATTGCCTGGTCGAGGCGCTGAGCGACGGTTCTCAGCGCCTCGGCAATCGCCGCCGCAGGCGCCAGCGCCGCGCCGGCCGCCAAAGCCGCCGCCCAACGCTCCTCGCCCAGCGTCGCCCGCGCCTCCGCGACCATCATCTCGACCTCTTCGCGCTCGTGCGACGCTGCTGGGGTTCCCAGCCCCTCGCGCAGCGCCGAGGAGGCGCCCAGCAGCCGCGCCGCGCGCTCGCCATTGCCTGCCAGGCCCGCTGACGCCGCCAGACCCTCCAGCCCCACCGCGCAGCGGCGTGGATCGCCCAGATCGCGGTAGAGCGCCAGCGCCTCGCGCCCCAGCGCCTCGGCCTGGGTGATAGCGCGCCGATGCAGCGCCACCGACGCCAGATTCGCCAGAGTGGTGGCGATCAGATCACGGTCTCCCGCCTGGCGCGCGGCTGCCAGCGCCTCAGTGAGCGTCTCGGTGGCGCGCTCCAGGTCGCCGCTCAGGATGGCGACGACGCCCAGATTGATGTGCGCCGAGGCGATGTCGCGCTGCCTGCCTACCACGCGCAGCAGCGTCAGGCTCTCTTCGAGGTATGTCGCCGCCTGATCTAGCGCGCCGTTGTGCATCGCCACGACTCCCAGGCTATTGAGCGCCAACGCGGCGGTCGGCAAGTCGTCTGCCGCTCGCCCCAGCGCCGCCGCTTGCTCCAGCCATCCCCCAGCCGCTTGCTCGTCGCTCTGATAGAGCGCGATCACGCCTGCCGCGCGCAGCGCGCGCGCCAGCGCCGCGCTCGATGCGACGCTGGAGTCGTTGCGCGCCAATGCCAGCAGCCGTTCCGCCCAGGCGCGACCTTCGCGCAGGTGGCCGCGCACCACCCAGAAGCGGAACACCGCCGCTACCAGACGTAGTCCCGTCTCGATTGCTCCCCGCTCGCTCGCCCAGGTCAGGGCGGCGCGCAAGTTGTCGTGTTCGATGTCGAGTCGCTCGAGCCACATGCCCGCCTCCGGCCCGACCAGTTGAGGCTCGGCGCGCTCGGCGAGCGCCAGCATGCTCGCCGCGTGGGCGCGACGCAGCGAATCGGCCTCCTGGCTGGCCTCCAGTTGCTCCAGGGCATACTCGCGAATCACACGCAGCATGCCGAAGCGCGGCGCGCTGCCTTCCTCGCGCTGCTGCGTCAGGCTCTGGTTGACCAGCGCGCCCAATCCCTCCAGCGCATCCAGGCGTAGCGGCGCCGCTCCCTCTGGGCTGACGCACACCGCTTGCGCCGCCTCCACGCTACAGCCGCCGACGAACACCGCCAGCCGGCGGAACAGCACAGATTGCTCGGCGGTCAGCAGATTCTCGCTCCAGGCGATCGTATTGCGCATGGCCTGCTGCCGCTCAGCCAGGTCGCGCGGGCCATCGGCGAGGAATCCCAGGCCGCGCTCCAACTGCGCCTGCAGGGAGGACGGCGCGAGCAGCTTGATCCGCGCCGCTGCCAGCTCGATGGCCAGCGGCAGCCCATCCAGCCGCGCGCAGATCGCCGCGACTGCGGGCGCATTGGCTGTGGTCAGCGCGAAATCGGGCAGCACGGCCGCCGCTCGCTCGACGAAGAGCGCGATCGCCGGGTATTCCATCAGCCACTCTGGCGTCTGGGTCGCGCCGGGCGCGCCGAGCGCGGAGAGTGCGGGAGGCAGAGCCAGGGGCAGCGCGGGATACTCGTGCTCGCCCTGGATGCGCAGGGCCGCGCGGCTGGTCGTCAGCGCCTTGAGTGCAGGGCTAGCCTGCAGCAGTTCGGCGATGTCGGGCGCGGCGGTGGCGAGATGCTCGCAGTTATCCAGCACGAGCAGCAGGCTCCGCTCGCGCAGATAGGCGCACAGCGCGTCGGCGACAGGCTGATCGCCCGTTTCCGCGACGCCCAGTGTTTTGGCGATCGTTGGGATCACCAGCGCGGGATCGGTGAGCCGCGAGAGGCGTACAAACCAAACGCCATCGGGGAAATCGCCCAGCAACTCGAACGCCGCGGCAATGGCCAGGCGGGTCTTGCCCACTCCGCCAGGCCCAGTCAGCGTCACCAGTCGCACATCGGCGCGGCGAACCAGCGCCGTGACGGCTCGTACGGCTCCTTCGCGGCCAAGCAAGCGCGTCATCTGCGCGGGCAGATTATGCTTGGGCCTGGCGCTCGTCGCCGCGACATCTGACCTATTCGGCGGAGCGGTCGGACGGCGCGCGGCGGCATACAGTGCGGCGGGGTCGCCATTGGATGTCTCCAGCGCGCGCGCTAGCAGCTCGACCGTCTCACGTCGGGGAGTGTGTCGCGCGCCGCGCTCCAGATCGGCGATGCCGCGTGCGCTCACTCCCGCGCGCGCCGCCAGCTCCTCCAGCGTCAGGCCAGCCGCCTGCCGTTGGCGCCGCAGTTCCGCGCCAAACGCATTGTCGGAGCTGGCGCCCATACCGCTACCCATGCCGTCCACCTCACCGCAACCCGTGGTCAGTTTGTGGCGACTGCCGCATGCGCCGATTGGATGGGTTGCATAGCGCGCATGATACCACTCAACACCGTGGCGCTGCGTCCGCCAATGCGTCCATCATTGCGTCCATTGCGTCTGGTGTGGGGGCGCTGGTTGAGGCACACTCTGGGCATCGAACATCGCGGTGGCGCACGCACCCGAAGCGCCCACAGCGACCGAATGAGCGAGCGGCAGGCGCCTGTCGCCCGATCAACCAGATCAACCTATGTGGGGACTCAAGTGTATGGCCTACGTCATCCACCACATTACGGTTGCCGACTCCGCGCGATGGAAGCCAATCTTCGATGAAGATAGCGCCAACCGCGCCTCCAGTGGCTCGCTCGGTGGTCAACTCTTCCGCAGTGAGTCGAATCCCAACGAGCTGGTGATTGCGTTCGAGTGGGACAGCCTCGCTAGCGCGCATGCCTTCTCGGAGTCGCCGGGCCTGCGCGAAAAGATGCAGCAAGCGGGCGTGAATGGTCGTCCTGAGATCTTCTACCTCGACAAGGCAGAAGATGTCGCGAGCTAGGGGAGCGTTCATATGGCGATTTTGATGCGACAGGAAGTCCCAGGCGTGACGGTGGAACAGTTCAACCAGTTGTTCGCGCCATTGCTCGATCAGCTCAAAGCGTTCCCTGGCTTCATCAGTCACATCTCTGGGGCGTCGGCAACTGGCTACCAGGTGACCGAGGTATGGGAATCGCAAGAGGCGCATGAGCGCTGGCTGCGTGAGGTCGTCGGGCCGGTCGCGAGCCGGGCGGGCATAGACCAGCTCCCGCCCTCCCAGTATCTGCCCGTCAACCGCCAGTTCACACGCTGAGCGCCTCGGCGCGTCGGCGCGCGAAGGACAGCCGAACGCGGAGGGTGCGCCACCGCGTTCGGCGCTGAACCGCCCCGTGATGGGTCGCGGGACGGAGGAGATCGTGAGATGCTCGCACGCAGCGAGCGATATGCGGAGGTGACTGAAATGGCCTACATGATCGTTCGACATAAAGTTGCGGACTACGCGAAGTGGAAGGCGGCCTTCGACGAGCACGTCGCCACGCGCGCGGCGGGCGGGTCGCTTGGTGGCCTGCTCTTCAGGGGCGCCGACAACACCAACGAAATGATCGCGGTCTTCGAGTGGGATGACCTCGGCAAGGCGCGCCAGTTCGCCCAGTCGGACAACCTGCGCGAAACGATGCAGCGCGCGGGCGTCTCCGACATCCCGGACATCTACTTCGTGGAGAAGGTCGAGGATCTCGCCAGGTAACGGCGCCGTTCCACTGGCCGGCACATGCGGGAACAACGGAGAGCGGTACATGTCCGAGCAAGCGAACGTGCGGCAGGTGCAGGCTGTCTACGCCGCAGTTAGCCGCGGAGACATCCCCTCGCTGATGGATGCGCTCAGCGACGATGTCGAATTCGTGATTCCCTATCCCCCTGAGATCCCGAATGGCGGGACATTTCATGGCAAAGCGGGGTTTCAAACGTGGCTTGGACTGACGGCGGAGAATGTACAGTTCACAGCGCTTGAGCCGCGCGCCTTCATCGCGCAAGGCGATCAGGTCGTCGTGTTGTCGCACGCGGAAGCCACCATCAAGCGTACAGGCCGAGACGTCATCAACGAAGCAGCGCATGTCTGGACCCTGCGCGACGGCAAGATCGCCTGCCAAGAGGCATATGAAGACACGGCGGCGGTGGTCGAAGCCTATCGCTCGCGGTAGGCGCTCGCGTTCCCGCGCCTCTCGCAGGGCGGATGGTCGTTGGTGGCGGTGTGTGGGCGGCCAGGCGGAGACCAACGCCTTGCGGGCGGCGCGCTTCAGACAGTGACGCGAGATGGAAACGAGATGGAAATGAGGTCGGCGGATGGGCGCGCATACGGCGGCGGCCTTCACGCTCGATGATCTGGCTGTCTTCGACGCCATCCACCTGCGCCAGGTGATTGGCTGCGTGTCGGGGGCTGTCTCACCCGCGCTGGCGGGACGCGCCTTCGCCGAGGGCCAGCGGCCAGAGCCGCCAGCGCTCGCCGCCCTGGCGCAACGCATCGAGCGCGCGCTGGCGCCAGCGGACGCCGCCGCCTTTGCCCTCGCGCGCTGGCAGCCCGTCACCGACGAGGAGCGTGCGGCAGCCGGGCGCGCCGCGCTCGACCAGCTCTTCTGGGAGCTGACCTACTGGAAAACGCCTGACGAGTACGAGCGGCTGACCGCTGGCGAGCAGGTGCATCTGGGCGCGCTGGCGGTGGCGCGCGTAGATGGCGCTGTCGTGCTGGACGCCGGCGCTGGCGCGGGTCGTCTCACGCTGCCCCTGGCGCGCCGCGCTCGCTGTGTCTACGCGATGGATCCCGCGCCGCCGCTGCTCCGCCTGCTGGCGCGCAAGCTGGCCGACGCCGGTCTGGCCAATGTCGAGCCGCTGCGTGGCGCCTTCCAGTGTGTGCCGCTGCCCGACGACAGCGTGGATGCCGTCGTGGCATGTTCGGCGTTTGGTCCGCACGAGGCGCGTGGCGGCGAGCGCGGGCTGGCCGAGCTACGGCGCGTCACTCGCCCCGGCGGGCGCATCGTGATCCTCTGGCCGGAGGATCCCGCCTGGTTTGTGCGCCAGGGCTTCCACTACGCGATCCTGCCCGGGCGCCTCACCAACACGTTCGCTAGCCTGGACGACGCCTGGGCGGTCACCACGCGCTTCTATGGCGCCGATGCCCGGCGCTATCTGGACGCCACAGGCTGCCCAGAACTACCCTTCGATACGTTGGGCGTCAAGCCGCCGAGCGACATTTGCTGGCTGACCGTGCGCAAGTCGTGAGCTGGATGTGACGAGATCCGTGAACAGCGTTCGCCAGCCATGAAAGGCGCCGCTCGATGCGAAACGATCCCAATGACCTCCCAGAGGGCGCTGAGGACGCCGAGGCGCGCGAGCGTCTGGCGCGACTGGCGCGCAATGTCGCGAGCATCGCAGATATCCCGTGGGAGGAGCTGCCCTATGGGCCAGCGCGGGGCTGTCTGATGGAGATGGCCTATGCGGGGGCCGACGTCAGCGCCTTTCGCGCCGCCGATGGCCGCTGGCAGGTGCGTGTGGAGGGCAGTGTGGAATCCTGCGCCGCCTGGCTGGCGCGCTTTCATGTGTGAGTGACCCTGGCGTGTTGGCTGCGCGTTGACTGACGCTGCGCCGGATGCGCTCTCCTGGTGGCGATGTGAGGTTGTGGCGATGAGAGGCGTCCGGCGCTTCTCA
>JAICVT010000546.1 GCA_025935235.1 Ktedonobacterales bacterium
CCGACGCTCGGCCCGCGCGATGGCTTGCCATCCGCGCGCGGCGGGGCCAGTTCGGCGATGCGGCGCTGCGCCCACCCGGCGCCGCCAACCGCCAGTGCGCTGGAGACGATGCGCACGCTCGTCCCCTGGAGCGCGCCCAGCAGGTCGTCGCGGCTGATGTGCGCGTAGCGCTCGACCGAGCGCGCGTTGAAGGCGTCAATGTCGCGGTAGGCGACGATGAGCTTGGCTGGCAGTTCGTGCGCCGCGCTCACCTCCAGCACGGCGATCAGCCACTCATCCCAGCCGAGCAGATGTGAGAGCATCGCATGCGGGCTAATGGCGCCGGGCAGCGCCGGGGCGCTCCAGCGGTCGCCAGTAATCTGGTCGGCCAGCGCGAGCGTCATCAGGCGCTGCTCGCGCGCGCGCTGGATCGGGTCTTCCTCCGCCATGCTATCGGCTCCTTTTCGGCTGGCAGGTCGGGCGCGAACGTCCGGCGCGCTACAGTTCGCTACAGTTCGCTACAGTTCACGGCGACCCTCCAGCGCGCGGCTCAGCGTTCCCTCGTCCGCGTATTCCAGGTCGCCGCCGATCGGCAGGCCGCGCGCCAGTCGTGTCAGCAGCAGCCCGGGCCGTGCGATGGCCTGCGAGATGTAGGTCGCAGTATAGTCACCTTCCTGGTTGGGATTGGTCGCCAGGATCACCTCGCGCACCGGCTCGCCATCAGCGCCGCCAGCGCTCGCCCCCGCCCGCACACGCGTGGCCAGCTCGTCAATCTTCAGGTCGCGCGGGCCGATGCCCTCCAGTGGCGAGAGCGCGCCGTGCAGCACGTGATAGACCCCGCGCAGCACGCCCGTCTTCTCCAGCGCCAGCACATCCAGCGGCTGCTCGACCACGCAGATCAGCCCGTGATCGCGCTCCGAGCTGGCGCAGATCGGGCAGGGATCGGACTCGGTGATGTTGCAGCAGATCGAGCATTGAATGGCGTTCTCTTTGACCCGCGTGATGGCCTCCGCCAGGCGACGCGCCTGATCGGTGGGGCTGCGCAGGATGTAGAAGGTCAGCCGTTGCGCGGTCTTGGGTCCGATACCAGGGAGTTTGGCGAGTTCTTCGATGAGCGCCGTAATGGACGCGGATGTGGTCTGCATGGCTGCGTATCGTCCCCAATCAACGGATCATGGATCATGTCCCTCGCGCGTGCGGCGCCAGCGCTCAGGCGCCACGCGAGGGTCTTTCAGGTCCCACAGGTCAGTGTGGCGCTCGCCCACCAGCGAGCGCCAGCCGCGCAAGCCGACCCTGGAGGCCAGGCAGGATGCAGCGCGAGAGTTCAGTCAGAAGCCAGGCTAGAAGCTCGACTAGAAGCCCATGCCGGGGGGCAGCTTCAGGCCGCCCGTGATCTGCTGCATCATCTGCGCCTGCGCCTCTGTCACTTTCCCATAGGCGTCCTGAAAAGCGGTCAGGATGAGGTCTTCGAGCATGCCCACGTCTTCTGGGTCTACCGCTTCCGGGTTGAGCTTGACAGCGGTCACCTCGAACTTGCCGTTGATGGTCATGGTGACAGCGCCGCCACCGGAAGCGCCCTCGAAGGTGCTGTTCTGCAGGTCATCCTGCAGCTTCATCATCTTCGCCTGCATCTTCTGCAGGTCTTTCATGTTGAAACCCATGCGCGGACTCCTCTGGATGGCTGGATGGCGCGCTGACAGGGCCGCCAGCGGCGGCGGGCGCAGCGTCGCGATACTCACAGGTCTGCGATCAATGGGGCGCAGCATCAGAGAAGGCCGGAGCGGGTCAGGGCCGTCAGCCGTGGCGTGCGCCAGTGCAGTTCCTCCGCGTATTATACGCCAGAGGCTACCGCTGGTCGCTGTGGGCCACCGTGGTCAACAGGATTCGTCGGAGTCGACAGGCTGAAAGGGCAGCAAACGATGGTACGTGTACGTGACAGTACCCCAGCCGATGCGCAGATCGTGACGGACATCATCAATCGCGATCAGCCAGAGCCGCTGGGCGTGGAACAGGTGCGCGAGCGACTGAACGCGCCCCGGACGGCGGGCGCCGAGTGGCGGATGGTGGCGGAGACGGATGACGGGCAGGTGGTTGGCTATGGCCACGCCCTGCGCGACGACTGGATGGAGCCGGGCCTGTTCTGGACGAACATCGCCGTGGCGCATGCGGCGCGG
>JAICVT010000463.1 GCA_025935235.1 Ktedonobacterales bacterium
TACTACCACCGAGGCCTCCATGACACCGTTCCCCCTTTCACCAGAACTTGTTGATTGCTCTGATGCTAGGTCGGAACGGTGTTGTCTTGCCTGCTTCCTAATATGTGTCAGGGAGAGAGGGAGGGGCTGGGGGTGGGGGCGCTTCAGTGCGCGGCCTCCAGTTCGGCGGGCGACATGGCGCTCACCGCCGCCAGCGACGCCTCGATGATCTCCAGCCCGCGCGCCATCTCCTCATCCGTCGTCACCAGCGGCATCAGCAGACGGATGACATTATCGTACAATCCGGCCTTGATGAGGATCAGCCCGCGCTGGCGCGCCTCCGCCAGCAGCGCGGCGGCCTCGGCGGCGGCAGGCGCCCGCTGCTCTCGGTCGCGCACCAGCTCCATCGCGGCCATCGCGCCCAGCCCGCGCACATCACCGATCAGCGCGAAGCGCTCCTGCCAATCGCGCATGCGCTCTAGCGCCAGCGCGCCGAGCCGCTGCGCGCGCTCGACCAGCCCCTCGCGCTCGAAGACCTCGATCACCGCCAGCGCCGCCGCGCACGCCACCGGATTGCCGCCATAGGTGCCACCCAGGCCACCGGGCAGTGGCGCGTCCATCAGCTCGGCGCGCCCCACCACGGCGGCCAGCGGCAGCCCCGCCGCCAGCGACTTCGCCGCCAGCAGCAGATCAGGCTCGACGCCGCTATGCTCCACGGCGAACATCCGCCCGGTGCGCCCGAAGCCGGTCTGCACCTCGTCAATGATCAGCACGATACCATGCTGCGAGCAGATCGCGCGCAGCGTCGGTAGGAAGTCGGCGGGCGGCACGATGAAGCCGCCCTCGCCCTGCACCGGCTCGACGATCATCGCCGCCACTTGATCCGCCGCCACGCGCGTGCTGAAGAAGCGCTCCAGCGTCGCGCGCCAGGGACCGCCATCCGCGCCATAGTGGTATGGGTCGGCATAGGGGACGAGATGCACGTCGGGCGCGAAGGGGCCGAAGTTGGCGCGATAGGGTCGCGCCTTGCCCGTCAGCGCCAACGCCAGATTGGTGCGCCCGTGGAAGCTGTTCTCGAAGGCGATCACCGCTGTGCGCCCGGTCGCGGCCCGCGCGATCTTGATGGCGTTCTCGACTGCCTCGGCGCCGCTATTGACCAGCAGCGTCTTCTTGGCGAAGTCGCCGGGGGTGATCTCGGTCAGTCGCCGCGCCAGCTCGATGTAGAGCGGTGGCATCAGCACATGCGCGCAGGTATGACAGTACAGTTCGAGCTGCGCCTGCGTCGCGGCGATCACCGCTGGGTGGCTATGCCCGACGTTCATCGTGCCGATGCCGCCGGCGAAGTCGAGGTAGGTATTCCCATCGGTATCAGTGATGGTAGCGCCAGAGCCACTGGCGGGGAAGACGGGATGGTAAGTGAAGACGCCGCGCGGCACATAGCGCTGCCGCTCCGCGCGTAGCGCCTCGCTGGCCTCGCTCCGCGCTTCGCTCTGGGCGGGCGCGCTGGCATGGTCGGTGGGCTGAGAGTGGCCATCGTGGCCAGTTGTAGCGGCAGTGTCGGAGTGGTTGGCGAGGCGCGGTTTCTGGCTGGCTGGCACGTGTGATGTCGCCTTCATATATGGCGCTCCTTACAGGCTCGACGCGCTGCGAATGAGACAGGGCGAACGGTCGCGGCGCGCGGCGCGCGCCCGCCTCCGACTCTCACTCTAAACTGGCGCGGCGGGCGGGTAAACGGCCCTGCTGGCTCATCTTCCTTGCGTTCTTTGGGCCACGATGGCAGAAGATGGCAGAAGATGGCAGAAGATGGCAGAACGCCCGTGCCGTGGACGCGCGGGCGGGCGTGTCCACTACTCGGCGGTCGCGAACTCGACCACGGCGTCGCGCATCAGCGGCGCCTCGATGATGGTGTAGTGGTTCGTGTCGGGGATCTCGACCAGCCGGCAGTCTGGCATGGCCGCCAGCAGATGCTCCGCCTCGTCGCGTGTCAGAAGGAAGCCTTTGTCGGCCCCGAGCAGGCCCACGGTGGCGCGCAGCAGCAGCGTCGGCTGCCGCACGAGCGGCGGCAGATGCTCGATGCGCAGCGCGTCGAGCGCGGCCATCTCCTCCTGAATCGCCTTGCGTGGCACGCGCGAGCTAACGGTTCCGTCGGGGTGCGTCTCGGCGTCGTAGCGGAAATACTGCTCCCACAACGCATTCCACTGGAGCATGGGAAGCTGGCGCATCTGGTCGAGGTAGGCGTCGAGCGAGGGGTAGACAGTACCCAGCCGGTTGACCGAGGCGGCGATGGCCTGCTGCGTATCGTCGGGAACGACGCCGCCGAAGTCAATCATCACCAGCTTCTCGACCCGCTCGGGATAGAGCGCGGCGAGGTAGGCGCCGATGATCGCGCCCAGCGAGTGGCCCACGACGCGCACGCGCGGGAGGTCGAGGTGATCGCACAGCGTGAGGATGTCGTTGGCATGGATTGGGATCGCGTAGCCGTGCGCTGGTTTGGCGCTCCTGCCGCGCCCGCGTAGATCGGGGGCGATCACGTACCAGCCGCGCGCCGCCAGCGCTGGCCCCAGGTCCACGAACTCGCGCGAACTGGCCGTCAGCCCGTGAACCAGAACGATGGCGCGCTCAGGCGTCGTGCGCTGCCCCCAGCTCACGAAATGCAGCGCCAGGCTGCCGACGCCCAGCGTGTCTTCGCGCGGCGCTGGCGCCTCCATCGTCTCCCCCATCTCTGCCATCCTCGTGGGCCTCTCTCTCCGCTGATCTGGCGTCATCCGACAGGTATTCATCGCGCATCGCGCATCGCGCTTCATTTTAGCAGAGAGCGGGCGGCGCTGTCAGGGTATGACGCGGCTCACAGCGCTGGCGCGAACCTAAGTGTGACGCCGGGCAAGGCATACCCACTATGAGGAGAGCAGGAGGACATTGGGAGGCGTTCGTGAGAGCGAGCGTCTCTGCTGTGCGAGCGCCGTGACACGAGCATCGTGTGCATGAGGTCAGGTTGGCATGAGATCAGCATGAGGCGAGGCGCCAGGCGACGCATCCCCCA
>JAICVT010000254.1 GCA_025935235.1 Ktedonobacterales bacterium
ATGGGAACCACCAGCGAGGCTCCGTTTGGGCGCGTGGCGATCATCGGCCTGGGGCTGATGGGCGGATCGCTGGGGCTGGCGCTGCGCGCAGGGCAGAGCGCAGGGCAGAGCGCAGGGCAGAGCGCGTTCCCACTAGCCAGCACGGTCGTCGGCTACGACGCGGCGCCGGGTGTGGCTGAGTGGGCGCAGCAGCGGGGCGCGCTCGATTTCATCGCCGCCAGCGCCGCCGAGGCCGTCCACGCGGCGGACCTCGTCGTCATCGCCACGCCAACCCAGGCGGCGGAGCCGACCCTGCGTGCGATTGCGGCGCATCTGGCGCCAGATGTGGTAGTAACAGACCTGTGCAGTGTGAAGGCGCCACTCGTCGCGCTGGCAGGGCAGGCGCTGGAGCATCCACAGCGCTTCGTCGGCGGCCACCCGATGGCGGGCCTGGAGCGCGTGGGCATCGAGGCGGCCACAGCGGACCTGTATCGAGGGGCGCGCTGGGCGCTCACGCCGACGCCGCAGACCGCGCCCGATGCGCTGCAACAGGTGCGCGCACTGGTGACGGCGCTAGACGCTGAGCCGCTGGAACTGGACGCCGAGGCGCATGACGCGGCGGTCGCGGGAGTGAGCCACCTGCCGATGCTGCTGGCGGTGGCGCTGACCGAGACGCTGGCCGAGTCCGACGACTGGCCGACGATGGCGCTGCTGGCGGCGGGCGGCTATCGCGACACGACGCGCGTGGCGGCGGGCGATCCGGTGATGTGGCGCGACATCGCGCTGGCCAATCGCGCGGCGCTGCTGACGCGGCTCGACGCCTTCATCGCGACGCTGGCGCGGCTGCGCGCATCAATTGCACGCGGCGACGCGGTGGAGATCGAGGCGGCGCTGCGCGCGGCGCAGGCGGCGCGCCTGGCCTGGCAGGCGACACAACAATCCAGGCAAGCGCCCTAGCGCGCCTGACGCGACGCCTGACGCGATGCGCGCAGGCGTGCTATAAATCAAGAAATCAAGCACATCATGCGCGGCGACGCCGAAGCGACGCACGACTGAGAAACGGGGGTACCGACATGGCGCGGAGAACAGGTGGAAGCAAGATGGGCGACCGCATGAGGAGCCTGCTGACGCTCTCGACGCTGGCGGGCATCCCTTCCAGCCTGGCGACGATCCGCAAGTTCGTCTCGGCGATTGACTGGCGCGAGGCGCAGGAGGAGATCGCCGGGGAGCTTGACCGCAAGATTGCCATCATCGGCATGCCAAACTCTGGCAAGTCCACGCTCTTCAACACCCTGCAGGGGCAGTATCTCTCCTTCGTCTCGCCGGAGGCTGGCGCGACCACCGACTTCGTGCGCGGCGCATTCGGCCCCTTCGCGCTGATAGACACTCCCGGACACCTGCCCGATATGCAGCGCCAGGCGATTGACGAGGCCTCCGCCACGCTCTACCTGATTGACGCCACCGAGGGTGTGCGCCAGCGCGACGCCGAGGTCATCCAGCAGCTACGCGATGGCGACAAGCCCTTCGTCGTCGCGCTGAACAAGACTGATCTGATGTCGGGTGATGTGGATGAACTGGCCGCGCGGGTCGCGGCGCGCCTGCATGTCAGCGATGTCACGCCCATCTCGGCGCAGACCGGCGAGAACCTCGCCGAGGAGCTGATCCCTGCGCTCATCAACACCAGTCCGGAGGCGGCGCTGACGCTGGGGCGCCTGCTGCCGCAATATCGGCGGCGCGCGGCCAACAAACTGGTGCGCTCAGCCACCCTGGTGAGCCTGGCAGCGGGCCTTCAGCCAATCCCACTGGTAGATATTCCGATCTTGCTGAGTAACCAGATCCGCATGACGCTGCGCATCGCGGCGGTCTACGGCGAACCGATCACGGCGCAACACCTGCGCGAGATTCTGACGACCGTGGCGGGCGGCCTCATCCTGCGCTATCTGGCGGAGGAGGTGGCGAAGGCGGTCCCCGTGGGCGGCGATCTCGTCTCTGGCGCCATTGCGGCGGGCGGCACCTACGCGCTGGGCCAGGTCGCCATCGAATACTTCGAGAACGGCAAACACCTCACGCGCAAGCAGATCAACGACATGTTCAACCGCTACTATCGCCGCTATCGCGAGGAGCACGTCGCCGACGAGACGGAGGGCGCCTCGCTGCTGCCGCCTGCCGCCGAGGCCGTGACCGCCGAACCGATCCCGCCGACCCGCCCGGAAGGGGTCATCGTCGAGCCGCTGGAGGACGCGGGCAGCCGCTTCTAAATCCAGCCTAAATCCAGCCTAAATCCAGCGGACTCTGTCCGTCCTATCCAGCAATCATGCCTCAGCGGACAGCGCAGGCGTGGGTAAGCTGACATCAGCGTGCTGCGGCTGCTCTGCGGGATGCAGACGACCGCGCGCCGTATGCCGCCTGCCCGCGATCGGAGCATGCTCGAACGCGCTTGCCAGGCCAAAGACAGGCATATTGTTATAGATCGTCTCATGGCCACCCGGCTGAATCGTGTATGTCTCGTGAAAGATACCCACGCTGCCGTCGCCGCCAATCGCCTTGTTGAAGCGCTGCCAGGCCTTCAGGTGCGGATCGTCCGTGCTGCGCGCGAAGCGCTCCAACTCCTCAAATGAGCGCCAGTACTGCACGAGCATGACGCCGCGCCAGTAGAGAAATGTACGCGCGGCCAGGAACCCTTTCTCCTGTTGATGGGTGTAGAGCATGCGCAGCATCGGTCCCATCGCCAGGGCGGTCGGAATCCACTTGCGCAGCGCCCACCACCGATTGATGCGCATGCCGATGATGAAGACGACAAACGGCTCGTCAGTCACCGCCATGTAGCGTCCCGGAAACGTCTGCGTCATCTCGCGCCTCCTCCAACTTCAGACGGCTCGCTCATGCAATGCTCTACATTACATGGTACAGCATATACTATCATATTCACATGGTATAGTCTAGATGATGAAGATGTCAAGGAGCGCAGTGGAAGTGAGGTGTATATGACCATGCGTGAGCAGCGCGATCTCCCGACCTCGTCGTACGTCATCCTGGGGCTGCTGGCGACCTGTGGCCCCAGCACGCCCTATGAGTTGAAGAAGCTGATTGACGGCTCTATCGGCTACTTCTGGGATTTTCCGCGCGCGCAGCTCTATGTGGACCCCGAGCGGCTGACGCAGCAGGGATTGCTCGCGGAGGAGCGCGAAACCACCGGACGCAGGCGGCGAGTGTATCGCATCACTGCGCAAGGCGAGGCAGAGGTCCGCCGCTGGCTCGACGAGGCCGCCGTCGCGGAGGTGGAGATGCGCGATACGGGCCTGCTGAAACTCTACTTCGGCTCGCTGCTCAACCCAGCCGATGTGGTGGAGCTTGCGCGGCGCGAGCGTGACCTGCACCAGCGCCGCCTCGCCACCTATGAGATGATCCGGGCCGAACTAGAGCATGAGCCCGCACAGGCGTTCGCGTTCGCCACGCTGCGTATGGGTGTGGCATACGAGCGCATGTCCATCGCGTTCTGGGAGGATGTCGCCAAGGCCCCGCCAACCACGACATTGGACGCGGCAGGCAGCTAGCCAGTAGGCGGCGCTTGCTATACAAGCCCCACACCGATGTGCTAGAGTGCTTGGGCGGCTCCCCGGCTGGGGCGAGTGGTCGTCTCGTGACACGGATGGCGTGGTGGAGCGAAGTGTGACCGAGGTGTATTCCCGCAAGACGACGGGATCGCTGCTCCTCGCGCTCAGCGTCATGACGCTGGGCGCGTTGCGTGTCGTCAATCCGGCGGATGCAGGGATGAGCGGCGAAGGCGCGCAAGGATTACTGGCCGCGCAGGTAGGTGGGGCGCAACAACAAGGACTTGATGCGGTGGGCATCCCAAATCGCCCCACCGTTCCATTGGAGACCGCCGCGCCGCTGATCGAGACGGAGCATGTCTACCCCATCACCATGCTCACCACGACGATTGGCCGCTCGCTCGACAACGCCATCACCCTGCTCGACCCCAGCGTCTCGCGCGAGCATGCCCTGCTGACCCTGCATGACACTGGCTGGCGAGTCGAGAACATCGCGCAGCAGAATCCGTTCTGGGTCGCCGGGCAGGTGGTCGCCCCTGGCGCCAGCGTCAGCGTGCAGCCGGGCGACATCTTGCGGCTGGGCTACACCTGCCTGCAACTGCTCGCGCCCCTCGCCCAACCAGCGCTCCCAGCCGCTGACTCTGGCGCCACGCTCGGCGTCACGCCGCTGGCCGGGCAGCCACTGGGCGCGCGGGCAGCCGTTTCTGGCAAGGCGATGACGACCAATCCGCTCCGCCCCGGCATCACACTGCAATTCGCGCTGACGGGCCGCTTGAGCCGCAGCGCATGGTGGGCGCTCGCGCTGATCGCCGCGCTCGTCTTTATCGCCAGCAGCATCATCACGCTCGACCTCGCCGCGCTGGCCGGGCAGGTCGCGCTGGCCAATGGTGGGCTACGCCAGGCGCTGACGGCGCTCGCCATCCCGCTGGCCCCGGCCCTGGGCGTGGCGTTGCTCGTCGGCGCGCTCGACCGCTACGAGCGCGAGCCGCTGCTGACGATGCTGGGCGCGTTTCTCTGGGGCGCGATCATCGCCATCCCGCCGACACTCTCGATTGAGCATGGGCTGAATGCTGCGCTGCTTGGCGTCTTCGGTGCGCATGGCGCCGCCTCGGCGCTGGCGCAGGCGGCCATGCAGGCGGGCGTGGCGGGCGTGACAGAAGAGCTGGCCAAGGGAGCTGGGCTGCTGCTGCTGCTGCTGGCGTTGCGCGACGAGTTCGACAACGTGACCGATGGCATCATCTATGGCGCGCTGATCGGCGCAGGCTTCGCGATGGTCGAGAACATCGTCTATTTCGCCGTGGCCCCGCGCGCCGACCTGGGCATTCTGATCATCGGGCGTGTGGCGCTAGGCTGGCTGAGCCACTCCACCTTTAGCGCGCTCTTCGGCGCAGGCCTCGGCTACATCCGCGAGACGCGCGACCGACGCGCCCGCTGGCTGGCTCCGCTGGCTGGCCTGGTCGGCGCGATCATCCTGCATACCTACTTCGATTTCATCGCCCTCAGCGCAGACGCCACCTCGGCGGCGCCTGCCAATTCACCGCTGGCGCCATTTGCGCGGCTGGGCGACTGGCTGCCGCTGGCGACCACACTCGCCGACTATCTGCCGCTCTTGCTGACGGAGCTGGCGCTGCTGACGATTGCGCTGGCGGCGCTGCGCCGCGAGGCCGCCGTCGTGCGCGCCTACCTCGCCGCCGAGGTGTTGCGTGGCGTTGTCACGCCCAACGACTATCTCTTCGCACAGGATGCCCGTCTGCGTTCGCAGGTGGAGCGCACCTATGGGCTGAGCTATGGCCCGCGCGTCTACCTGCTGGCCCGCGCGCTCTTTCAGACCGAGACGGGGCTGGCCTTCCGCAAATGGCATGTGGAGATGGGCGACCCACCCAAGCGCGGCGACCGTCAGCCCGAAGATGTCTACCGTGAGCGCATCGCGCGGCTGCGTCGCGCGCTGGCGCGCGCCGTCGCCGCGCAACCCGCACAGCAGGCATAGACGACAGAGGCGACAGAGGCTGCCCGGAGGCCGCATCAGTCAGCGACCAAGCAGCAGCCATGCGGCGAGCGCGGCGCAGGGAATCCACACGCCAAGCGCCAGCCCGCGCAGCAGCGTGGCGCGCAGGCTGCGCCGCTCGATCCCGGCGAGCAGTGGCGGCAGCGCCAGCGCGATCAGCCCCTCGAAGAGCAGCACATAGTAGGGCGTGTGGCCGAGGCTGGGCGCGTGCGCGTAGCTCCACCAACCCGCATGGTAGGCCATCTCCTCATAGAAGGGGATGTTGAGCGCGCCCCAGAGGCCGACCAGCGCCATCGTCAGCCAGCGCGGCGGGCTGGGAGCGAGCGTATCGAGCCGCCACGCCAGATAGCCGATCTGCGTCAGCACAACCATCCACGAGATCGGCATGTAGACCGGCGAGGCCCAGAGCATCGGCTCCCCCGGCGGATAGCTGAGCGAGTGCGCGACGACCTCGCCAGAGTAGTCGGTGAAGAGTTCGCAGGCGCCCGCCACCAGCCCAAACGCCAGCAGCCGCAACAGCAGCGGACGCCACGCGCGCCGTAGCGCCAGACCCAGCAGCGCCAACGCAGTCAGCCCGACCGTCACGGCGGCGCTGACCCAGCCTAGTCGTCCCAGCGCCGAGATAATGTGGCCCGCGACCAGCAGCAGGAACGCGCCAAGCATCGCGCCATCGAGCGCGGTGAAGCGACGCGGGGCCAGCGCCGCCAACGGCTCCCTCCCTGCGCGCTCGACCTTGCCCCGTGCGCGTCGGTTGCTCGCCACACTGCCCATCTGCGCATCTCCCTGCCGGTCACGCACGTACCCATATCCCAGAGCGTAGCGGATGCGGGCGTATAGAGGCGAGGGTGGGTGGCTCGCAGGCGCCGGAGAGCCGCCGCGCGATACAATATGGCGATACGTTTGCCAACGCTGATTCCAGCCGCCGCACATCCCGTTCTCATTCTCACGGACCAACGAAGCAGCCCGAAGGAGCCTGAAGCGCCATGAGCCAGCCCGCATCTCAGCCATCCCATGCCAGCAACACCACCAAC
>JAICVT010000278.1 GCA_025935235.1 Ktedonobacterales bacterium
GGCGAGCGCACACCGCAGCGCATCGAGGAGCTGTTTCAGATCATTCGCCGGGCGCGCGATATGGGCGTTGCCGCGCTGCACATGGCCTCCCGCTCCGGGCAGCGCGTCGAGGGCTGTGCGGTGGACGATGTGGTACGTGATGTCATCGCGCGAGCGGGCTATGGCGACGCCTTCGTACATCGCACCGGCCACAACATCGGCGAGCGCGTGCATGGCAACGGCGCCCATCTGGACAACCTGGAGACGCACGACACGCGCCCGCTGCTGGCCAACACCTGCGTCAGCATGGAGCCAGGCATCTACCTGCCCGCCGAGGGACTGGGCCTGCGCACGGAGGTAGATGTGCTGCTGTTAGAACACGACATCGAGGTGACCGGCTGGGAGCAGGTCGAGGTCAAGCCGCTGCTCGCCTGACGGGGGTCTGAGCATGCGGCGGCGCGCTCGCGACGCTGCGCCACGCACCGCTCAGGCGTTCTCCCAGGCCTGGGCGAGCGTGGCGGCATAGCGATCGAGCCAGAGCCAGAAGCGGTCGGCCCAGCCGAGCCGTGAGAGTGCGTCATCCTCCTCCAGCTCGCCCTCGTATTCGCCTGCGAAGACGATATCTTCGGCGATGCCGTTGGCGAAGGCGACCGGAAAGACGAGCGTGAGCGCGCTGGCGAGCAGCTCGGCCTCATCCTCGGCGGGCGGCGCCTCGCCGCCATAGGCCGAGAGGAAGCTGTGAACGCGCAGGATGTCGAGGCCGTCATCCACCAGCGCGGGCGTCAGCGGCGAATCAGCGTCCCACCGCACGCCTGTGAAGAGGAAGAGCGCGTAGGCCAGCTCATAGAGGCGCTGATCCCAATGCGCGGTGTCGAAGTCATAGATCGCGGCGACTTGCGCCTCGGCGAAGGCCAGATTGTGCGGCTGAAAGTCGCCGTGGATGTGCAGTTGCGGCGGGCCGGGGCGGCCCAGGGTCAGCAGATCGGCGGCACTGGCGATGCGCTGCTCGCAGGCGTCGGCGACGCGCTGGAGGCCCGTCCGCACATGGGCGGAGGCCGCGTCATCGCCCGCCTCGCGAATCAGCTGCGTATAGGAGAGCGCGAGCGCGGTGGCGCTACGCTCGTCTGGCCAGCGATAGGGCTGCCACGCGAACTCCGCCGAGGCCTGGTGCAGCGCGCCGAGTGTCTGGGCGGCCGCGGCGAGCCGATCGCGCGCCAGCGGTGAATCGGTCGTGTAGGGGTCGCCGGGCAGATACTGTTGCGCCTCGACGATGCCCTCTTCGGTCGCGGCCCAGGTGTGTCCATCTGGCCGGGGAAGCAGCGCGGGTATGGGCAGCCCGGCGTCGCGCAGGCTGCGCATGAAGCTGTGGCGGAAACGGGTATCGCTCTCGGTCAGGTCGGGCGCCTGGCGCCGCACCACCCAGTCCGCTCCCTCGATCCGCACGACTGGCCGCAGCAGGCCGCCTCGGGCGCCCGCCAGCACGCCCACGACTTGCCACTGGCCATCGCGCAGCCTCCAGGCGGACAGCGCGCCGCGCGCATCGGCTCGTACGCGCTCCAACAGATCGGAATCGAGTGACAGCATCTGGCGCTCCTGGCCCTCTATCGTACATGACGCCCAAACGCGCCGCACACATTATGCCGCCAATTCCGCCGCCATGCGCGGTCTTCATCGCCAGCGCAAAACGCCACTCGCGAGGACAAGCGTCGCTTCTGCTACAATGCCATGCAAAGCGACGACAGCGCGCGGATCAGTTCAGAAGAGGGAATCAGATGGAGAGCATCGAGGAGGGGCGCATCGTGCAGATCAGCATCTCGCGCGGGGGCGCGCCGAAGCTGCCGGTGGCCAGCGCTCGCCTGACGACGGAGGGACTGCTGGGCGATCTGCACTTCGATGAGCGCAACCACGGTGGCCCGCTGCGCGCGCTGTGCCTCTTCACGCTGGAGGAGATCGCGCGGCTGGCCGACGAGGGGCATCCGATCTTCCCCGGCGCGGCTGGTGAGAACATCACGCTGAGCGGCCTGGCGCTGGAGTCGCTGACGCCCGGTACGCGGCTGGCGCTCGGCGATGAGGTGGTGATCGAGGTGACGCAGTATACCAGTCCCTGCGTAGGCATCGAGCATGCCTTCAGCGATGGCGACTTCACGCGCATCTCACAGAAGCTGCACCCCGGCGAGAGCCGCGTCTACGCCAAGGCGCTGCGAACGGGCGAGCTGCGAACGGGCGATGTGGCGCGCGTGCTGGCGGCGGACGAAGCGCTCAGCGACTGAGACGCCATAGTACATAAGCGACCTGTTAGCGATCTGGAGGAGTGGGTGTGATCCCTTCGACGCTCTTTGGCGAACGTCCTGAACTGACGGAGTTGCACTGCCATGTCGGCGGCGCGATTGACCCGGCGATCATGTGGAGCATCGCCCATGAGCAGGGCATCCGCCTGCCAAGCAAGAGCTACTGGGACTTTGTCGAGTTGATTACCGTCAGCCATCCTGACAAGGTCAACAATCTGACTGAGTATGACAAGATCTTCCGCTGGACGGAGCTAATCCAGTCCAGCCCGCTTGCCATTGAGCGCTCGATCTACGAGGTGATCGGCGGCGCCTATCGCAAGTGCAACATCACGCTGCTAGAGCTGCGGCTGAACCCGATGAAGCGCAATCGCGAGGGCGAGCAGGATCTCGACCACATCATCACAGCCTCGCTGCGCGGCATGGACCGCGCGCTGCTGGAGTATCCGCTGGTGCGCGCCGGGCTGATCCTGATGATGGATCGCACCTTCCCGCTGGAGATGAACGCTGTCATCATCGAGAAGGCGCTGCGTTATCACGATCGCGGCGTGATCGGCATAGACATCGCTGGCCCACCCAACCCGGAGTTCAGCTATCGCGCGCATGCGGGGCTGGTGGAGCGCGCCCGCGACGCTGGCCTGGGCATCACGATCCACAGCGGCGAGGAAGGGCGCATCGAGGATATGTGGGAGGTGCTGGAATACCTGCGCCCGGAGCGCGTGGGGCATGGCATCCTCTGCGCCTATGATGAGCGGCTGATCGAGGAGGTCAAGCGGCAGAACGTCACGCTGGAGATCTGCCCGACCAGCAACCTACGCACGCGGGCGGTGCGCGATCTGGCCGAGCTGCGCCACATCATCCGCACGCTGCGCGAGCGCGAGGTGGCCTTCACCATTAACACCGATGGCCCTGAGATGCTGCTGACCAATCTGGTGCGCGAATACCAACTGCTGATTGACGAGGGCATCCTGAGCGAGGCCGAGGCGCGCGCGTGCATGGCGCAGGCGCAGACGGCCAGCTTCCTCAGCCGCGTCTGCCCGGTGTAGGCGACCTCACCCCCAGCCCCCTCTTCCAGAGGGCGAGGGGGAGCCGGAAGAGTGGGAAGCGTGTGGCTACAGGCCACCAGGGGGCGCGGATTGAGGCGCGCCGATGGTCCCGCTGGCCGCGTGGATGGCGGGCAGCGTCACGTCGCCCAACCCACCGCAGGCCGCGATGTTGAGCGCCTTGGGGGACTGTGTGACGGACTGGCATGCGGAGGTGGCGTTGTTGTCGCCGCTGCCGTCGCTCACATCTTGCACGACGGCGATGGCGCAGACGCCGCTCTGGGTGAACGACGGCTCGACCACGAAGCTGTAGCTCGCGCTGGAGCTGGCATTGACGGCGTTGACCACCAGCACGGCGGGCTGGCATTTAGCCGCCGCGTGGGCGTAGCACGTCTCGACGCGCTGCGCCTGGGCGGTTGAGGTGACGAGCGCGTTGCCCGCCATCGCCAGCGAGCCGCAGTTCTCGGCCCGCGCGGTCCAGTAGGATGCGCGCAGGGTCGCGCTGTTGACCAGCACAAAGACAATCGCGCCCACCACGACGACCGCCAGTATCCCCGCGACGCGCCAACGCCGACGCATATCTACCAACACTCCTCGATGCTCGCGCTCAGTCACAGCCACACCATCATAGTCTATCGCGTGAAGCGTGGCGTTTGCGCGCGGGATAGCCCAACGAGCGCGCTAGGGCTTCAGCACGAGCTTGCCGTCTTTTAGCAGCAGCGCGCCATCTACCCAGACCTCGCCACCGCCCGCCGCCTCGCGCAGGTCGCACACCATGTCCCAGTGTAACTGCGATGTGTTTTTGCCGCCGCACTCCCGGTAGCTGTTGCCCAGCGCCATGTGGATCGTACCGCCGATCTTCTCATCGAAGAGGATGTTGCGGATGCCATGCTGGATGCCGAAGTTGTTGCCGACCGCGAACTCGCCTAGCCGACTGGCGCCGTCGTCGCTGGCCAGCATCTCCTTCAGGAAGGCATCGCCCTGCGCTGCGCTCATTTCCACCACGCGCCCGCGCTCGAAGGTCAGGCGGATGTCGCTGACCAGATGGCCGTTGACCACGCTCGGCACAGTGAAGCGGATATGCCCCTCCGCTGAGTCTTCGAGCGGGCTGGTGAAGAACTCGCCGCTGGGGAAGTTGCGCTTGCCGTCGCTGTTGCGGAAGATGCGTCCGCCAAACCTCACGCGGATGTCAGTATCAGGGCCGATGACATGCGCCTCCTGTTTATCCTTGAGCCAATCGCAGTAGAACTGCTGCTGGCGGCCCAGCTCGCGCCAGCGCTCAGCGGGGTCGGCGCTGTTGAGGAAGCAGGCCTCATAGACGAACTCGCTGAAGTCGCTCAGCGACATCTCGGCGTCCTGGGCGAAGGCCTCGGTCGGAAAGAGCGTCAGGCACCAGCGGTCGTCGTTGGGGTCCACCTTCGCACCGCGCGCCGCGAATAGCTCGCGCCCGGCCTTGCCCGCGATGGCCTGGCGCTTGGGGTCCACGCCGCTGAGCTGACGCGTATTCGTCTCGCTCATGATATGCAGACGCGCATCCATCGCCTCGATCAGCACGCGGTCAGCGGGATTGATCCAGCCGAGCTGGTCGTCGCTGCCCTCTTTCAGCGCAATCTCGCTCAGTTGCGGCAGGCGCACATGCGCGATCGGGTGGCCGCCCGCGCGCAGCGTCTCGCGGTAGACCTCCGCGATCAGCTCTTCGGCGGCGGGCGTGCCGTCCATGCGCAGGATCTCGCCCGGTTGAATCGAGAGGCAGTACCGCACGAGCGTCTTTGCCCAGCGGTTGATGCGTGGATCCATAAGTAGTCGCGTTCCCTTCTCAGATGGTCAAACAGCGTGGACGAAACGTCACGCGCCTTTGCGCTGGCGCTGCTGCTGGAAGAAGGCCAGCAGATCGTCCGTATCGAGCGCGTTCAGGCATTGCTCGGCGGTCAGCCAGCCTTTACGCGCCAGGCTGACGCCGTAGCGCAGGTTGCCCAGTCCCGCCGGGCCATGCGCGTCGGTGGTAATGGGGATGCGCACGCCGCGCTCGGTGGCGAAGCGCAGATAGCGCCAGTCGAGGTCGAGCCGATGCGGGTCGCCGTTCAGCTCGATGGCCGCCCCCAGCTCGCCCGCCCGCTCGATAACCGCCTCCAGATCGGGATTGTAGCCCTCGCGCTCCAGCAGGATGCGCCCCGTGGGATGGCCCAGGATGCTGCAATAGGGGTTCTCGATGGCGCGAATCAGGCGCTGGGTCTGCTCGGCGGGCGGCAGGTTGAAATTGCTGTGGATCGAGGCCACCACGAAATCGAAGCTCGCCAGCGTCGCGTCGTCGTAGTCCAGCGCGCCATCTTTGAGGATGTCGCACTCGGTTCCCTTGAGGATGCGCAGCCGTCCGGCGAATTCTTCGTTGAGGCGATCAATCTCCTCATGCTGCGCCTTCACGCGGTCAGGCGTCAGGCCGTTGGCATAGGCAGCGACCTGGCTGTGGTCACACATGCCCAGATAGCCGAAGCCCATCGCCAGCGTCGCCTCGGCCATCTCGTGAATCGTCGCGCCGCCGTCGCTCCAGTTGCTGTGGACGTGCAGCATCCCGCGGATGTCGCGCTCGGTCAGCAGGGTCGGCAGCCGGTGCTCCAGCGCCGCCTCGATCTCGCCGCGATCCTCGCGCATCTCCGGCTCGACATATTGCATGCCGATGGCGGCGTAGATGTCAGCCTCATCCTTGCAGATGATGCGTTCGTCGCCACGAAA
>JAICVT010000246.1 GCA_025935235.1 Ktedonobacterales bacterium
CGGTCTCCGTTCGTTCGGGTTGCGACAAGCCGACTCCGGCGTGTCTTCAGACGTGAAAGACTGCAAAGACTGACCGATACGCCGCCGACCGATGCTGGTCGGCGGTTGGCCGCTGGCCGCGCCCGGCTATGCCGGAGCGCGCCACATGCGACCGAGACAATCGCGAAGCAACCTGGTAGCGCGTGAGCTGCCAGATGCTGACAGCCACGCGTGAGCCAGTGCGTGAGCCAGTGCGCTCCAACCTCCCAGAGCGCCTCGCGCCAGAGCATCCGCCCGCTCAGGCGTTGGTCGCCCCACCGACGGCGCCGAGCGCGGGCGCTTCACCCGCCTCGTCATCGCCAGCCACATGCTCAATATAGACGGGAGAGCCAAAGATGGCATCTAGCACCATCGTGGCTGCGCCCAAGGCAATTGCGCTGTCGCCCAGCGCGCTGGTCTGGACGCGCACAGTTCGCGAGGCTGCCAGAAGACTGCGCTCGCGGATGGCCTGACGGATCGGTTCGAGCAGCAGCTCGCCGGCCCGCGCCACGCTGCCATACAGTAAGATCACCGATGGATTGACCAGGTTCACCAGGCCCGCCATCGCCACGCCGATTAACTCCGCCGCTCGCCCCACGGCAGCTCGACATGCCATATCACCGTGCAGCGCTGCCTCGATGACATCCGCGACATCAACCTCTGCGTCCTCATCGTCTCCTGGCGCGCGGGCTGCGGCCTCGCCCTGGCCATAGCCCGCGCTCAGCGCCATGCGTACGATTTGAGGCGCGCCGGCGACCGCTTCCAGACAACCGTGATTGCCGCATGCGCACAGCGGCCCATCTTTGTCAATGGTGAAGTGGCCGAACTCGCCCGCCACTCCACTGCTTCCCCTATAGATCTTGCCGTCAATGACCAGGCCGCAACCGATGCCCGTCCCTACCTTCACATAGATGTAGTTGGAGGCGCCGACCGCTTCACCGTAGCGGCCCTCAGCCAGCGCGCCCAGGTTCGCGTCATTGTTGAGCAAGACAGGAACACCAAGCGCCGACCGAAGGATCCCGGTGACGTCCACCATGTCCCAGCCAGCCATGCGCGGAGGCGTGACCAGCATGTTGAGGGTGGCATCCACAGGACCTGGAATACCCATCCCAACGCCCACGACGCGATCCCAGTCGAGATGGTGCTCAGTCACGAGCTGGCGAATCTCGCTGATGAGTCGTTGGAGCAGAACATCCGGGCCAAGGTCAGTGTCACACGGACCTGATTTGCGCGCGATGATGTGCGCATGGAGATCCGTGGCGAGTAAGGTAAAGTGCGTGCGCCCGAAGTCAACCCCGATGATGATGCCAGCCGACTCGTTGAAGTGGACGAGGGTGGGCCGACGACCACCACTGGGCGCGGCGTTGAGCGTTTCACCTTCCCGCACAATCTCCTCGGCGAGGAGACCATCTACGATACTACTAACCGTCGTTCGAGAGAGGCCCGTGCGCCGGGCGATGGCGACACGCGCCAGGGGTCCATGCTGGCGGATGAGACGCAAGACGAGCGTAATGTTCGCCTCACGCATGTCGTGGAGGTCCGAAGCGCGGTGGCCCACAACGTTTGGTCGGACTACTGCGTCGCGCCAGCGAGCGCTGGGCGGGACGCCGGCGTCTGATGGAGTCATAGGCCGTTGCCCTCCGCTGACACACAAGGTAGCATGCTTCCCGTTAGTTTGTCAAGTGTCCTAACTAACGCAATGCGATACTCCACATCTATCGGGAAACCCGATAGTATGCATCATTCCATTGGATAGGATGTTTGCTATACTGCCAGCGTTGGCCCCCGCCCCCGGCCTCTCCCAGGCTGTGCGGGGAGAGGGGAGCTAGCGAGGCTGCGCGCCTGGCGGCGGCTCTGGGCTATACTGCCCAGGGGGATGATGGGCGCCGCGCTACGACGCCGCGCCTCTGAAGTCTCTGCGGGACGATGGCGCCCCACGACGAGGAGTGTGCCATGACTGCTTCCCTGGATAACACGCGAGATGACACGCGGGATACCACGCGGGCCGACACGCTCGACGATTCGGAGGACGAGACGCTCCGCGAGCAGATCGCCTACTACCGCGCACGCGCCGACGAATACGATCAGTGGTTCCTGCGCCAGGGCCGCTACGACCATGGCGAGCAAGAGAACGCTCGCTGGCGCGCCGAGGCTGCGCAGGTCGCCGACGCGCTAGAGCGCTCGCTGGCCGAGCGACCCGTCGGCGCGGCGCTGGAGTTGGCGGCTGGCACCGGCCTGTGGACCCAGCGGCTCGTCGGGCGCTGCGAGCGACTCACAGCGGTAGACGCCTCGCCTGAGACGCTGGCCATCAATCGCGCGCGGCTCGGCGCGGCGGCTGAGCGGGTGGATTTTCAGGTCGCCGACCTCTTCGCGTGGCGGCCAGCGCGGAGCTACGATCTGGTCTTCTTCAGCTTCTGGCTCTCGCATGTGCCGCCCGAGCGCTTCGACGCCTTCTGGGCGCTCGTGCGCGACTGTCTCGCGCCCGGCGGCCGCGTCTTCGTGGTAGATTCGCTCTACGCGCTGGCCTCCTCGGCGCGCGACCACCAGCGCGCGGGCGCCGAGGCCACCCAGATGACGCGCCGCCTGAACGACGGGCGCGAATATCGCATCTACAAGCTGTTCTACACCCCAGAGCGCCTGCGCGAGCGGCTGGCCGTGCTTGGCTGGCAGGCCGACCTCGCAGCGACGCCGACCTACTTTCTCTACGGCCATGCCACCCCGCCGCCCGCGGCTGGGCCGACGCCGTGACCGCGCGCGGTCGCGGCCATCCAGGTGGTTCGTCTCGTGTCCACCGTGTCCATCATGTCAATCGAAGGAGCTTGAGCATGTCATCCCCACAATCGCGGCGCGATACGTTCAACGCGCGGGCGACGCTGGCCACGCAGAGTGGTTCGGTCGCCATCTACCGGCTCGATACGCTGGAGCAAAAGCTCGGCGTCAGCTTCGAGCGCCTGCCCTTCACGCTACGAGTGCTGATCGAGAATGCGCTGCGCCAGCATGATCTGCTGCCTGATTTGGTCAGCGAGGCCGATGTGCGGGCGCTGGCGACGTGGCGTCCGGGCGCTCAGCCCGCCCCCGGCGAGCCAGAGGAGCTGCCCTTCCTGCCAGCGCGCGTCATCATGCAGGACTTCACAGGCGTGCCTGCGGTCGTGGACCTGGCCGCCATGCGCGACGCGGTGAAAGAGCTGGGCGGTGACCCGAATGGCGTCAACCCGCTCGTGCCCGCTGATCTGGTGATTGACCACTCCGTGCAGGTGGACGCGTTCGGCACGACGCTGGCCTTCGGCATCAACGTGGCGCGCGAGTATGAACGCAACGGCGAGCGCTATGCGCTATTGCGCTGGGCGCAGCAGGCATTCAAGGATTTCAGCGTAGTGCCGCCGGGCACGGGCATCGTGCACCAGGTCAACCTGGAGTATCTGGCCAAGGTCGTGCGAACGCGCGATGGCGTGGCCTTTCCTGATACGCTGGTCGGCACCGACTCGCACACGACGATGATTAACGGGCTGGGCGTGCTGGGCTGGGGCGTCGGCGGCATCGAGGCCGAGGCGGTGCTGCTGGGCCAGCCGCTCTACCTGCTGACGCCTGAGGTAGTGGGCATCCATCTCTCTGGAAAGCTACCCGAGGGCGCCACGGCGACCGATCTGGTGCTGAATGTGACGCAGATGCTGCGCAAGCATGGCGTGGTGGGGCGCTTCGTGGAGTTCGCTGGCTCCGGCCTCAGCTCGCTAGCGCTGGCCGACCGCGCCACGATCTCCAACATGTCGCCAGAGTTCGGCGCGACGGCTACCTTCTTCCCGGTGGACGCCGAGACGCTGCGCTACATGCGCCTGACGGGCCGCGACGCCGCGCTGGTTGATCTGGTGGAGCGCTACACCAAGGCGCAGGGCATGTTCCGCACCGACGAGACGCCGACGCCCGACTACAACGAACTGCTGGAGCTGGACCTGGGCACGATCGAGCCGAGCATGGCTGGCCCGCGCCGTCCGCAAGATCGCGTGGCGCTGAGCGGCGTGCGCGAGAACTTCCGCACGTCCTTCAAAGATCGCTACAACGACGGGCAGGGCGGCGACGGTGGCGCGGCGGTAGCCGTGAAGGCGCCGACGGTGACGGTGAAGATGGAGAACGAGGAGGTCGAACTGACGCATGGCGCGGTCGCCATCGCCGCCATCACCAGCTGCACCAACACCTCAAACCCCTCGGTGATGGTTGGCGCAGGGCTGCTGGCCAAACACGCCGTGGAGCGGGGACTGCGTGTCTCGCCCGCCGTCAAGACCAGCCTGGCCCCCGGCTCGCGCGCCGTCACTGACTACCTCAACGCCGCCGGCCTGACGCCATTTTTAGAGGCCCTTCGCTTCCAAACTGTAGGCTACGGATGTACAACTTGCATTGGGAATAGCGGACCGTTGCCGGAGGAGGTGGGCCAGGCCGTCACGGATAACGACCTCGTGGTGGCGGCGGTGCTGAGTGGTAACCGCAACTTCGAGGGGCGCATCCATCCGCAGGTGCGCGCCAGCTACCTGGCCTCGCCGCCGCTGGTGGTGGCCTACGCGCTGGCCGGGTCGGTGGACATTGATCTGACCCACGACCCGCTGGGCGAGGATCCCAACGGCCAGCCCGTCTACCTGCGCGACATCTGGCCCAGCCCACAGGAGGTGCAGGAGACGCTGGAGAAAGTCCTCAAGCCAGAGGTCTTCACCTCTGAGTACGCGCATGTCTTCGACGGCGACGACCGCTGGCGCGCGCTACCCGTCCCAGAGGCTGGCGACAGCCTCTACACCTGGGATGACAACTCCACCTACGTTCGCAAGCCGCCGTTCTTCGATGACATGCAGCTGGAGCCAGCGCCGCGCGGCAACATTACGGGCGCGCGCACGCTGATCTCGGTGGGCGATTCGATCACCACCGATCACATCTCGCCCGCTGGCTCGTTCCCGGCGGCCAGCCCTGCCGGCCAGTATCTGATCGAGCATGGTGTGCAGCAGCGCGACTTCAACAGCTACGGCTCGCGGCGCGGCAACCATGAGGTGATGATGCGCGGCACGTTCGCCAATATCCGCCTGCGCAACCTGCTGGCGAATGGCAAGGAAGGCTACTGGACCACGCATCAGCCCGATGGCGAAGAGATGACGATCTTCGACGCCTCGATGCGCTACCAGCAGGAGGGTACGCCGCTGATCGTGCTGGCGGGCAAGGAGTATGGGTCAGGCAGTTCACGCGACTGGGCGGCCAAAGGCCCGCTGCTGCTGGGCATCCAGGCGACCATCGCCGAGAGCTACGAGCGCATCCACCGCAGCAATCTGGTCGGCATGGGCATCCTGCCGTTGCAGTTCCGACCGGACGAGAGCCGCGAGAGCCTCGGCCTGACGGGCCGCGAGCGGTACGACATCCTGGGGATTGATGGCGAGCTGAAGCCGCGCCAACTCGTCACGGTGCGCGTCACCAGCGACGACGGCTCGACCAAAGAGTTCCAGGCCATCGCGCGGCTCGACAGCCCGATAGACATCCGCTACTACCACAACGGCGGCATCCTGCAGACCGTGCTGCGGCGGCTGGCGGCTGAAAGCAAGCACTAGCCTGACGCGACGGCACTGCCCTGTTCCCCCTCTCTCGCCAGGAGAGGGGGGACTCTGTTTGCGGAGATGGCGGCTGTCGCTGGCCACCCCGCGTGGATTCAGGCGCCGGGCGTCCGCGCGGGCGCGGCTGCAACCGCGAGCCGGGCGGCGCGCCGGGTAGCCCGGCGGGTAGCGCGCTGCTCCTCCGATGAGGAGACCCGCAGGAGGATGGTGTTATCGGCGTCGGAGACCACCGCCGCCGAGACCGCAGCCGGATCGAAGAGCGCCGGCGCCGCGAAGATGACAGTGGCCGCCTGGCGCTCATACTGCGAGCTGTAGGCGATATAGTCCCAGCAGCCTTCGCGCCAGGCGTCGGTGCGCGCGCCCAGCGCGGGCCGCAGCGTGCGATACGCCTGCGCGTCCTGAAGCGCGCGCTCGATAGCCGCGACATCCTGGCGCACGCGGGCGCAAGTGGGGTCCAGCCGCAGCCGCAGCGCGCGAACCACCTGAGGGCCGACGCTGATCCCCGGGCCGCCGAACTCTGGCGAGAGCGCCCACAGCAGCGCGACTTCGAGCGCGAGCGCGGCGATCACCAGCGGCGCGGCCAGCAGCGCCGTCCCCCAGAACTCGCGAACCGGCCAACCCGCCAGGCTCATCACCAACAGCGCTCCAGCGCGCAGCAGCGAGTTCCACGAGATCGTCGTAGCGCGCCCACCCATGCAGGCGCACGACGCGCCCGGATCAACGCGCCAGGCGAGGATCAGATAGCCGAGGAAGCCGAGCGTGAGCAGGGTGGCGAGCGCCAGCGCCAGCGCGCGCGCCTGTGGCAGCGCCAGCAGCAGGACGCCCGTGGTCATCTCGCTCACGCCCAGCGCCAGATGCGCCGCCACGGCCCGCTGCTCGCCGCGCAGGATGCGCGCCAGCGCCGAGCGCCGCGCCAGTGAGCGCGCCCGTGGAAACGCCACCTTCCACAACCCCGCCCACAGCAGCGTCATACCCAGGAGCAACGCTTGCGCGGCGGCGAGGCGCCCAACGAATGCGGCCAACGCGGCGAACACACCCATGACGGTCATCCCCGACTGGTGGACGGAACGCTGTCGCGCGAGGCAGCGTCTTCTCTCGCTCTTGAGCATA
>JAICVT010000316.1 GCA_025935235.1 Ktedonobacterales bacterium
CTGACTTCATGACAGTTTAGGACAGGGAGCAAACGCGAGGGGCAGCAAGGTGAAGGTGACCTGCACGGGCTGGTCGTTGGTGAGACAGCGGCGCAGCCAGCGCAGGCCAAGTTGGAAGACACTATAACAGCGGCGGGCGCGTTCCTCCAGCAGGACGCGCTGGCCGTGGCGCAGGACGCGCTGGCCTAGCCCCAGCATCCAGAGGGTCGCCAGCGCCAATACCAGGAGCAGGCGTTCGACGCGCTCAGGGCGGCGCACGCGGCTCTGGTTCCAGTGCCAGCCCAGCCCTTTGAGGTCGCGGAACAACTCCTCCTCCCAGGTCCGGCGACGATACTCCGTGCAGCGCGCCGTCGCGGCGGGCAGATCGGTGACCAACAGCCACGCTTCCTCATCCTGAGCGCGCCAGACGGCGACCACCTGGGCGGTCAGCGCCGCATCCCAGCACGTCTGCCAGCCGCCCGCGCCGCGCCGCCGCTTCCGGCGCGGGGGATAGAGGTGGACGCCACTCAGACAGACGCTGGGGGCGCCAGGCGTGGGAACCAGCGCGCTGATGGGCTGGCGATCCGTCGGCGCGGCCGCGCCGCGGGTGGGAGCGGTGGCGACCGGTGTGGTGGCGATAGCGACCTGGGTGGTGCGGATCACCCGCAACAGATAGTGCCAGCCACGCTCCTGCGCCAAGCGCGCGAGCGTGCTGCCCGAGAGCCCCCGATCGGCCAACAGCACGACCTCCGGCGGTGGCGCGCCACCGGGCGCTTCCTGGGCCAGCAGGTCATGGAACGTCTGCGTCATCTCCTGCAGCGCCCCCCGCCAGTCCTGCCCCGGCGTCCTGGCGCTCCAGGTGCGCCAGAGCACGGGGATGGCGCGCCCATGCCAGGCGACCGCAAAGCACAGCGTCACCGTCCCCCCGTCGTGGGCGGTGGCGCTGGTGGTGGTGGCATCCAGCAGCAGGTCCAGGCGTCCCCGGCGCTGCGCCAGCACCCGCCGCACGAGCCGCCGCTGCGCGCGCGCCACGTCCAGGCGCGGATTGGCCAGCAGCCGCTGGCTGCGCCGCAGCTTGGAGCGATCCTGCGCTGGCCCAGGGATCGCCGCGCTGGCGCGGCTGAGGCGCGCCTGCTCGGCGCTGACCACCCCCACGACGAGGCCGGCCACGGCTTTCTGTTCGGGGCGCGCCAACGCGGGCAACATGGCGCTCACTTCTTGGTCTACCGCTTGCAGCACTTCCTGACGATTCATGGTCGGTCACTCCTATGCGCTCCCACGGACACGTTGCGCTTGCCGTGGTGGTGCGGCAGAATGCAGGCCATGAATCGCGTTCTCTTCACCCCCGGCCAAAAACTGTCATGAAGTCAGTCGCAGGGGAGGGGGCCAGGGGGAGAGGTCCTTCACGCCAGCGCCTTGCGCAGCCGCTGGGCGGCCTCGGCGATGCGCTCGTCGGGCGCGGTCAGCGTGATGCGCAGATAGCCCTCGCCCCGGCTGCCAAAGTTCGTACCCGGTGTGATGGCGACGGCGGCCTGATCGAGCAGCCGCAGCGCGAACTCCGCTGAGGTCTCGCCAGCGGGCGCCTGCGGCCAGAGGTAGAGGCCCGCCGCTGGCGACGCGACACGCAGCCCCAGCGCCCGCAGCGCCTCTACCAGCGTATCGCGGCGACGCTGATAGATGGCGTTGCGCTCGTCAATCCAGGTCTCCGGGAGCTGTGTCGCGCGGATCGCAGCGATCTGGAGCGGGCGGAAGATGCCCGTATCAATGTTGCTCTTGAGGCGCGTCAGTCCCTCGCAGGCCTGCGCGTTGCCCACCATCATCCCCAGCCGGAAGCCCGCCATGTTGTACGCCTTCGAGAAGGAGTGGAACTCGACCACCACATCGCTGGCCCCGGCGACTTGCAGGATGCTCGGCGGGCGTGCGCCATCGAAGTGGACCTCGGCGTAGGCCATGTCGTGAATCAGCAGCAGATCGTGCTGGCGCGCGAAGGCCACCGCTCGCTCGAAGAACTCCAGCGGGGCGGCGGCTCCGGTCGGGTTGTTGGGATAATTGAGCCAGAGCGTTTTGGCTCGCGCCAGCGTATCAGCGGGGACGGCGCTCAGATCGGGCAGCCAGCCGCTCTCGGCGTCCATCGGCAGGTCGTAGCAGACGCCGCCCGCCAGCGCGACCGACGTGGGGTAGACCGGATAGGCCGGGTTGGGCATCAGCGCGACATCGCCCGCATCCATGAACGCCAGTGGCAGGTGCGCCAGCCCCTCTTTCGAGCCGATCAGCGTCGTCAGTTGGCGGCGCGGGTCCAGCGAGACGCCAAAGCGCCGCTCGAACCACGCGGCGAAGGCCTCGCGCCACGCCAGCATGCCCTCGTATTCCGGGTAGCGCTGGTTGGCGGGCTGCCGCGCGCTCTCGATCAGCGCGTCCACCACAGCAGGCGGCGTCGGCAGATCAGGATTGCCAATCGAGAGGTTGATGACATCAACGCCGCTGGCCGTCAACTCGGCGATCTTGCGGTTGTAGGCGGCGAAATGATAGGGCGGCAGATTGCGCAGCCGCTGCGAGAGTTCCACGGTCCTGGCTCCTGGCGCTGCTGGTCGCTGAGCGAGCGATCACGAACGGGTCAACAGAGACAGTATAGCAGGGTGAGCCATCCACTCAGCGATCTCAGCGCCATCCGCATGACCGCGGCACGACCACGGTTCGTCCACGGTTCGTCCACGGCCCATCCTGCCCAGCGCGCTTGCGCCGCGCCGCGTTCAGCCGCTATACTGCCAAGCGCGGAACGCGCCAGCGGTGAGCGGGCGGCGAGCGCAGCGCGATGGCGCGATGGGAGGCCGCTGTGTCAGGACCAGGTCTGGAAGGAACGACGCTGGGACCCTATCACCTGACGCGGCGATTGGGCGGCGCGGGTCTGGGCGACGTCTATCTGGCTGAACGCATCGCGCCCAGCGATCCCGTCGCCCCTGCCAGCGCCGCGCCGGACAGCAGCGGCCCGAGGCCATCCGATAGCCTCGCCGAGCCGCGCCAGGTCGCCATCAAGCTGCTGCGGCCCGCCGCGAGCGATCCCATCGCGCGGCAGGTGGCGGCGGACTGTGAGCGCGCCGCCGCCCTGCGCGAGCGCCACATCATCCCGCTGTATGGCATCGCCAGCCAGGGCGGAAGCCAGGGCGACCGGCTGGGCGTGGTGATGGCCTGGGCTGGCGGCGGCTCGCTGGGCGACATCCTCACGCGCGAGGGCGGGCGAACGCTGAGCCTGCCGCTCGCGCCCGCTGTGGTAGCGCGCCTGGCCACGCAGATCGGTCACGCGCTGGCCGCCGCGCACGCCATTGGGCTGGCGCACGGTGACCTGAAGCCCTCCAACGTCTTCGTGCGTACCTCATCGCGTGGCCGCCCCATCGCCGTCATTAGCGATTTCGGGCAGGGCGCAATGACCACGCTGGCCGCGCAGCTGATCGCTGCCGACGTGCCCGCCGCGCGCGAGGACTGGGTCCAGCGGCAGTTGCTCTTCGCCGCACCCGAACAGGTCAATGGCGCGGCGACGCCCGCCAGCGACCAATACGCCCTGGCGGCGCTGGTCTACTACCTGCTGACCGGCCGCCCGCCGCTGATGGGCGGTGGCGCCGCGCTGCTGAACCAGCTCACCAGCGCCGAGCCGCCGCCCGCCACGCAACTGAATCCCGACGCGCCAGAAAGCCTGGATGCGATTCTGGGTCGCGCGCTGGCCAAGCGACCCGAGCAGCGCTATCCCTCGGTCGAGGCGTTCGTACGCGCGCTGGACGCCTCGCTCGCCGAAGCGCGGTCGAGCCTGGCGGGCGGGGTGACGAGCGAGTTCGCGCGGCTGGGGGCCAGTCGTCGCGCCGCGCAAGCGCCACAAGCGCCGGAGGGGCCGGAGGAGGTCGCCGCCGGGCTGCCCGCCGAGCCGCCTCCAGCGCTCTGGCGGCCACTGGGGATCGCGACGCTGGTGGCTCTGCTGATCGCCGCCGTGACCTGCGGCATCAGCGTCTTCGCGCTCAGCGGCGCGTCGAGCGTGGTGCGCACGACCCTGACGGGATTCGAGGGGCCAAACGCCGCGCCGACCATCGCAAGCGGCTCCAACCTCAGCGACACGCCAGGGGGACGCCAGGCCGAGGCGCAGTTACGCGCCTTCACCAGCCAGCCGCCAATCTTCAATGACGCCCTCACCTCGAACAGCGCCCACTGGCCGCTGGCGAAGGATCAGGTCTTCTTCGGCTCCGACCATCAACTGCACATCGTCAACACCATCACGTCGCAGCCCGTCGCGGCGGATGCGCCGATCAGCGCGCCAGCGGGCGACTACGTCAGCCAGGTGACGATGACGATTACGTCGGGCGTCGGGGGCGATCTGGCTGGCATGCGCTTCTTCGTCACCGATCAGGGTGACGGAACCAGGTCCTACTATGCCTTCTTCCTCTCGCCGGATGGGCAATATTACCTCTGGTACTACCGCGATGCCTGGACATTCATCAGCGGCGGCTACGCGCCGCAGGTGAAACGCGGCGACGGCGCGACAAACACGCTGGCGGTGATCGCGCTAGGTGACGCGCACAAGGCGCTCCTCTTCGTTAATGGCGCGTACATCGGCTCGGCGGCGCTGCCGCCCGATGGCCCCATCAGCGGCGGCGCGGGCGTCATCGTGCTGAATCACGGCGTCGAGGCCAGCTACTCGCACTTCGCGCTCTATCCCGCACATAGCTGAGCCGCCGGAGATTGCGCGGCGATTGCGCAAGCCTTGCACCGGGATTGTGGCGCGGGTGGCGTTCAACTTGCGGAGTGATAGCGAGTACAGCTTCGGATGGCTGTGCCGTAAAGAGCAAACAAGAGCAAGGAGGAACGCGACAATGGCGAAAGCTGAGCATTCCGTGGAAGTGCATGCGCCAATTCGGCAGGTGTATGACCAGTGGACGCAGTTTGAGCAGTTCCCGAATTTCATGGAGGGCGTGGAGCAGGTCACGCAACTCGACAACAAGCGTCTGCACTGGAAGGCGCGCGTCGGCGGCAAGGAGCAGGAGTGGGACGCCGAGATCACCGAGCAACTGCCCGACCAGCGTATCGCCTGGCGCAGCATTTCAGGCGACCCGAATGCGGGCGTCGTCACTTTCCATCGGCTGAGCGATACCACCACGCAGGTCATGCTCCAACTGGAGTATGAGCCACAAGGCGCCGTCGAGAAGGCCGGCTCGGCGCTGGGCTTCCTCGATC
>JAICVT010000025.1 GCA_025935235.1 Ktedonobacterales bacterium
AGGCGACATCGCTTCATGCGCGAAAGGGGCGCGCCATCCTGCGCGTCGCGGCTGTTCCCTGCTCCTTGCACGAGAATGCTTTCTCCGTAGCCAGGGAAGAGTATAACCGCACGCTGCTGCATTGGCAATCCTTGCGGCGCGGTCATACGCCAAATGGCTGAGGCTGATGCGGTTCGCCGATTCGTCCAGCGCTGGGGCCGTCGGGCGCGGCGCCCTCGCTGCGCTCAGAATTGATGTCGCGTATGGCCGAAGGGGTCGCCCTTGGCATATGCGTAGACCTTCGTGGGCGTGACAGAGAATACGAGGATCGAATCAGGGAGCGTCTCGTTCTCGTCATGGTGGTAAAAGTAGCCGTCGCGCACGAAATATTGCCAACGTCCATCCCAACGCGTTGCCCACACGCCCGCGAGTCGCTCGAGCCGCTGCTGGTCGGTGATGCGAACGGCGTCGCCCTCAACCACGACATCGAGTCCTTCCTGCCAGTGGTTGCAGCCAGTCGTCAGAATGACATGAGCGTTCCCACGCAGGTTGATGGCTTTCTGCTCGGTGTCAGCCGTGGTGAAGTGCAACGCCCCGTTGTGCCACACGCCAACCACCGGGGTAACATGCGGACGACCGTCGGCGCGGACGGTCGAGAGCCAAAACACCTCGGCTGTCTCCAGCACGCTACGTGTCTGCTCCCATTGCGTGGCCACAGCGCTCGGGTCGCTGTAGCGTGGGTCCAGGGTTGTGACTGGCGCACTCATGGCATTGCGCTCCTTTCGAGCGTTCAGCTCAAACCGCTCAGCGCCGCCGCTCGTCTCGATCAAGCAGCAAGGTCGTGGCGCCGTATCAATCGTCTGCCGCCTCTGCCGCCTTGGCGAAGTATAACGATTGGACCCGACGTCACACTTCTTCTATCTTGCTCAATTTGCTCAACTTGCTGCACGCGGTTCTACCTGTGCGCCAACCAGCCTAGCCCAGCCGGGGCTTTTTCCGCCTGTTTCCGATTGGCGACTCCCGCATTGGATAAGCTACACATCGCAAGCAGTGAATAGCTTCGGGCCCGCCGCACGCGCGAGGCGCCAGAAGCCATGAAGGGAGACGCTGATGTCTGCGCCATCCACCCCAGAACCAACCATGCCCACCGCGCCAACCGCGCCGACGACACCCAGCGTGCTGGTGCATCTGCCAGCGGAGCTGCGCGCCCGCACCGGCGAGCAAGCCAGCATCACGGTCGCCAGCGGCGACGTGCGCGCGATCATCGCGGCGCTCGATCAGGTGTTTCCTGGCCTGCGGTTCAACCTTTGCGCTGAGACCGGCGAGCTGCGTCCCTTCGTCAACATCTTCGTGGATGGGCGCAACATCCGCTTCGCCTCGACCCTCGACACCACCGTCGCGCCGGGATCGGTGATGCACATCATCCACTCGGTGGCTGGCGGCTGATGCCCGCCCGCGAACAGCGCGAATCAACCGGATACTCCGGCGGATACGCTGGTGATGTCCGGCTACTGCTGGCTCATGCTGGCACAGGAGGTTCCTCTCATGGCGTCCTCTGATTCCAACACGCCACGCTCTGGCGAGACCGTCGTGCTGCTTGGCACCAAACGCGGACTCTTCACCCTGCGCTCGCGCGACCGCGTCTCGTGGGAGTGCGCGCCGACCGCGCTGGCGGGTACGCGCGTCTACAACGCCACGCTCGATCAGCGCGGCGGTCGGCAACGCATCTTCGCCGCCGACAATGGCGACTTCTTCGGCACATTCCTGCGCTATAGCGATGACTTCGGCCAGACCTGGCAGGAGCCAGAGCAGGGCATCAAGTTTCCGGAGGAGAGCGGACTCAGCCTCGAAAACATCTGGGTGATCGAGCCGGGCCGCCCGTCTGAGCCAGATACGCTCTATGTCGGTGTGGCGCCTGCCAGCCTGTGGGTGAGCGAAGATGGCGGCGTCACCTGGAGCATGAACGCCGGGCTGGCCGAGCATCCCACCCGCGACACATGGCAGGCAGGCGCGGGCGGCCTCTGCCTGCACACCATCGTTCCCGACCGCGAGGACCCACAGCGCATGTGGGTGGGCATCTCGGCGGTCGGCTGCATCCGCACGGATGACGGCGGTCAGTCGTGGCAGTTCAAGAACAAGAACACGCGCGCCAGCTTCCTGCCCGACATCTATCCTGAGTACGGTCAGTGCCTGCATCGTCTGATCCAAAGCCCGACCCAGCCGAACACGCTCTATCAGCAGAACCACTGCGGCGTCTACAAGAGCGAGGATGGCGGCGACAACTGGACGGACATCCAACGCGACCTGCCCTCGGAGTTCGGCTTCCCCATCGCGCTCGATCCTCGCCATCCCGATACGGTCTTCACGATCGTCGAGACTGACGGGCGCAACAACTTTGGCGAGCAGTTCACCGTCTATCGCACGCGCGACGGCGGCGAGCAGTGGGAATCGCTGACCAACGGGCTGCCGAGTGGCGGCGGCGTGCGGCTGGGCGTGCTGCGCCACGGCATGGCCACCGACAGCCACGATCCCTGCGGCGTCTATGTCGGCACCAACACCGGGCAGCTCTTCGCCAGCGCCGACGGTGGCGAGAGCTGGCGGGTGGCCGCCGACTACCTGCCGCCGATCTACTCTGTCACCGTCGCGGTGATCGAGTAGGCGCTGACCCCCGCACCGCTGGCAAGCGGGCACCTGACTCCCCTCCCTCGCTGTGCGAGGGAGGGGAGTCAGGTTTATGTCATATCGCGACTGAATCGGCCCGCGCGATGCGCAAGACGAGGGCAGCGCGCCGCCTCTCCCTTTCTGCGGATTGCGCAGCGGCCTGAACCGCGCTATAGCGACTGGAGAGGCGATCGCTGGGGCTGAAGGGGGAAGTGAACACCATGCGGAGGCAGCCAATCCGCTTCGTCACGTTCCTCGCGCCGAATATGCGGTCAGTCTACCAGCGCATCGCACAGGCGGTTGGGCAGCGGCTGCGGCGCGAGACGACACTGGAGGTTGGCGCGTCGTTCGACGTGTTCGCGTGCGGCGAGGCGGACGTCGGGTTCATCTGCGGGCTGCCCTATGTCGAGCTAGCCCGGCAGGAGCCGCCGCCCGTCGTCCCGCTGGCGGCGCCCGTGCTGCAAGGCGAGCGCTATGGCGGCCAGCCGATCTACTTCTCAGATGTCGTCGTCGTGCGCGCCAGCCCGCACCACGCCTTCGCCGATCTGCGCGGACGCTCATGGGCCTACAACGATCCTGACTCCCACTCCGGCTATAACATCACGCGCTACACGCTCGTGCGGATGGGCGAGACGCGCGGCTTCTTTGGCGCGGTCGTGGCGGCGGGCTTTCACCAGCGGGCGCTGCGGATGGTGGCGCGTGGGCAGGTGGACGCCTCGGCGATAGATTCGCAGGTGCTGGCCATCGAGCTACGCGACCACCCCGATCTCGTCGCGCGTGTGCGCGTCATCGAGGCGCTCGGTCCGGCGACCATCCAGCCGATCGTCGCCGCGCGCCAGGTCTCCGTCGCCCTGCGCGATGATCTGCGGGCGGCGCTCTGTGCGCTGGGCGATGATCCTGGCCTGCGCGACGCGCTCGACTATGGCTACATCGCCCGCTTTGTCCCGATCGAAGACGCTGCCTACGACGACATCCGCGCGATGGTGGCCGCCGCCGAGGCCGCTGACTTCCTGACGCTGCGTTAACCCGGCCGATGAGCCTGGCCGAATCGGCGCGTCTGGTTCTGGCGTATACTGTCGGCAAGGAAACGCATCTGTTGTCACAGCGGCGCGCGGCCCCCTTTTCGCGTGCGGAACAGGAACAAACAGGAGCGATGCCTGATGGCTGACCAGCCCGCTTCCCCTTCACCCGCCGACGATGCCGGGCGGCTCGACCTCGCGCTGCGCCTGCTCGCGATGTCGCATCGCGTCACTGGCGACCAACTCACGCTGACCCTGGGCAAGCTGCCCGATGACCTGCCATTCGCGCTGCCGCTGCCCGCTGGCGCGCGCATCCTCGGCGCGCTGGCAGTAATACACACCGACGCCCGCGCGCCGCTGGTGACGATCCTGGTCGAGACGCCGTTTGCGTCGGAGCCGAGCGCCCAGGCGTTCGCCGAGCGGCTCGAAGCGCAGGGCTGGATGCGCGAGTTCATGCCGCACATGCGCGGCGGCTTCGTGCACACCATGCCAGGCTTCGACGCCCAGCGCTACCGGCAGCCGGCGGGTGACAATGTGCTGGTCATCTCCTCGCTGCCGGGCGAGAGCGCGCCGACGACGGTCTCCATCGCGGCACACCACGAGTCACCGATGCGGGGTCGTCCAGATGGCTTCCGCGACCTGCAAGAGCTGATCCCGTCGCTGTTCCCGCCGCCGGGCGCCTCGCAGCAGGGCGGTGGCGGAGGCGGGAGCAATCGCCGCCGCTACACCAGCGCCAATCTGACGACTGAGCGGCCGATCGCCGAGGTGATGGCTAACTATGATGGCCAGTTGGAGCGCAGCGGCTGGCGGCGGCGCTCTGGCGCGGTCAGCGGACCGGTCGGCTGGAGTTACTGGTCATTCGCCGATGAACAGGGCGTGGCGTGGCGCGGCTCACTGGCCGTCGTCGGCGACCCAGATCGCCCACGCGAGTATGTGGCGCTGCTCCAGATTGAGGCGGAGCCAGACACGGACGGCGACGGCCTCCACTCTGGCTGGACAGTCCATGGCGTCATCAGCGGATAGTGCGGATCATGCGGATCATGCGAATAGTGTCGTGAGTATAGCGAGCGCAGCGGCAGCGTGGTCGTCGGTTCTTGTAGCGTGAAAGGGGCGTGTGCGGCTATGACCCAGACGGTGAAGCTGGCGTGGATGCCAGCGCAGGCGAACGTGACGCGGCAGGGCGATAATACGCTGCTGGAGAACCCCACGCCGCTGGCGGTCTATCCGGCGAATCTTGGCTACTGGCTGCGGCGCAACGCCGGGCGCTTCCCTGAGAAGCTGTTCATCGCGCAGCGCGATGCTGAGGGCGTCTGGCAGGGGCCGACCTACGCGCAGGCGCTGGCGCGCGTCAACCGGCTGAGCGCGGGGTTGCTGGCGCGCGGGCTGGATGGCTCGCGTCCACTCGCCATCATGTCGGAGAACAGCGTCGAGATGGCGCTCGTGCAGCTGGCCGCCATGCAGGTCGGCATCGCCGTCGCGCCGATCAGCTACGCCTACTCCACGCTTTCGCAGAGCGGAGCGAACATCCGCCACATTCTGGATCTGACTGCGGCGCCGCTGGTGGTGATGTCGAACGCCGACATCCACATGCCCAAGCTCAGCCAGTGGGATCTGAGCGGGCTGTCACTCTTCGCCGTCAGCAACGCCGAGCGCTACGATGGCGTCGCGCCACTGGCCGCGCTCGAGGCCGACGGCGCCGACACGCTGGACGCCGAGGGCGAGCGACGCTACGCCGCCGTGACGCCAGAGACGCTGGCCAAGATTCAGTTCACCTCTGGCTCGACCAACCTGCCCAAGGGCGTCGAGGTGACACACGGCATGATGACCTCCAACCAGGTTGGCATCGCGCAGATGTGGCCATTCCTGGGCAGCGACGAGGTGATCGTGGACTTCCTCCCCTGGAGCCACACGTTCGGCGGCAACTTCATCTTCAACATGATCCTGAAGCACGGCGGGACGTTCCACATTGATCGGGGCAGCCCGGCGCCAGCGGGCTTCGAGACGATGGTGAAGAACATCACCGATGTGCAGCCGACGATCTACTTTGGCGTGCCGCGCAGCTACACGCTGCTCTACGCCCGCATGCAGACCGATACGCAACTGCGCGAGGCGTTCTTCCGCCGCCTCAAGTTCATGTTCACCGCCGCCGCCGCGCTCGACCAGCAGACCTTCGACGGCTTGCAGCGCATGAGCGCCGAGACGCTAGGCGCGCCCGTGCCGTTCTTCGCTGCCTGGGGCATGACCGAGACCGCGCCCGACGCCACGCTGGTCTATTGGCCCGCGAGCGACGCCCGCGTCATCGGCCTGCCGATCCCCGGCGTCAGCATCAAGCTGGCGGCGGATGCCTCGGGCAAGCGCGAGATTCGGGTCAAGGGCGCCTGCGTGACGCGCGGCTACTACCACAATGCCGAGGCCACCGCGCGGGCCTTCGACGATGAGGGCTACCTGCGCACCTCCGATGCCGCGGCTTTCCTGGAGCCGATGAACCCCGCCGCCGGGCTGATCTTCGATGGCCGCATCGGCGAGGACTTCAAGCTGACCAGCGGCACCTGGGTCCACAACGCGCGGCTGCGCGGCAGCATCAACACGCTAGGCCAGCCACATCTGCTTGAGGTGGTGGTGGCCGCGCCGAACCGCGACGAGCTGACGGCGCTGGTCTTCCCCAATGTCGCCGTGCTGCGCGCCCGCTTCGCTGCGGCCAGCGCCAGCCAGTCCGATGACGCCGCCTTCCTCGGCTGCGACGATGTGCGCGGCTACTTTGCCGACGTCTTCGCGCGGCACAACCAGGCGCATCCTGCCAGCAGCGAGCGATTCGTGCGCTGCCTGCTGCTGACCACGCCGCCGCAGCTCGACCAGAACGAGACGACCGACAAGGGCTACATCAACCAGGGCGCTGTGCTGCGCAACCGCGCCGCGCTGGTGGAGAAGCTCTACCAGCAGCCGCCCGACGCCGAGGTGATTGTGCTGGGCTGAGGCTGGGCAACCTGAGCCAGGCGGAGCCGTGCGCGAACGGCCATCCAGCGGGTACACTTATGGCATGAGCCGCGCATCTCTGGTCAGGAGCAAGCGGATGGCGACGTTTGGGTACACCTCCTTCGCCCAGCAGGTCATCTTTGGCGAAGGAGCGCTCCATCACCTCGGCCAGGCGACCGAGCGCTTTGGCTGGCGACAGATGCTGCTCTGCGTCACCAGCGGCGCCCACGCGCGTGGCGGCGTCGCGCGCATCAAGGCGGCGCTAGGCGGTCGGCTGGCCCTCACGTTCGACGGTGTGGCGCCGCATGTGCCGGAGGAGATGGTCACCAGGGCTACCGCGCTGGCCGAGCGCGCCGGAGTGGACGCCGTGATCGGCTTCGGCGGTGGCAGCGCGATCGGCGCGGCCAAAGCGATCGCCAGCGCGCTGGAGGAGCGGCGCATGGGCCGCCCCACGCCAGCCGCGTACCCCACCGACCAGCCGCTCATCCCTGTCGTCGCCATCCCCACCACCTACTCCGGCTCCGAGATGACCGCCGTCTACGGCGTCACGCGCGAGGTGGATGGCGAGCCGCGCAAAGTCACCGTCAGCGACCCCAAGATCGCCCCCAAGCTGGTCCTCTACGACCCGCTGCTGACACTCGATCTGCCGTTGCGGGTGACGGCGGGAACGGGCATCAACGCGGTGGCCCACTGCATCGAGGCGCTCTACTCGACCACGCGCAATCCGCTCTCGACCGCCGCCGCGCTGGCGGGCTTGCGGGCCATCGCACACGCGCTGCCCCACCTCGGCGCCAGCCTGGCCAACCACGCGGCGCGCGCCGAGATGCTGGAGGGCGCGTATCTGGCGGGGACGGCGCTGGCGGGCGTCACGATGGCCCTGCATCACGGCATCTGCCACGTCATTGGCGGCGCGACGGGCGCCGCGCATGGCGATGTCAACGGCATCATGCTCGCGCCGGTCATGCGCTTCAATCTGGAGGCCGCCGCGCCGCAGTTGGCGCAGGCCGCCGAGGCGATGGGCATCGCCGATCGCGTGAGCGCCGCGCGCGACCAGCGCGCCGCTGGCATGGCAGCCGCGCAAACGGTCGCCGACCTGGTCGAGAGGCTGCGCCTGCCCCAGCGGCTACGCGAGGTTGGCGTGCGCGAGGAGCAGTTGCCTGGGCTGGCGCGCGCGGCCTTCGCCAGCCGCACGGTCCACAACAATCCCAGGCCGATCACGGATGTGTCGCAGATCGAGGCGTTGCTGCGCGCGGCCTGGTGAGCGCGGCGCGTGTGTTCAGCGGAGTGCGCAAGCCGGAGTGCGGCGTCTAGTTCAACACGGATATCCCATCAGCATCGTGAGCGTCGTGAGCGTCACGAAGGGAGCGCATACATGGCGATCAACCCGATGGACTACAGCGCGAAAGACCTCGTGCTCGATGTCGTCCGCACGGAGCGCGGCAACTTCTACCAGATCATTGACGACCCCAAGAACTGGGAGTCGCCGACGCGCAGCGGTCACTGGCAGGTGCGCGATCTGGTCGGCCACATGATTGATGTGACCGAGGGCTATCTGACGCGCTGGGATATGGCGCGGCGCGGCGACGACTCGGCGACCGGCCTGGGGCTGCTGGTGATGGCGAAGGAGCTGGACCGCGTCGCGCTGACCTTCCGCACGGTACCGCGCGAGGAGGCCATCGCCCGACTCAAGGCGGACTCCGACCGGCTGATGACGATTCTCGACGGCCTCGACGCCGACCAGTGGAGCGGCTTCAACGTCACGCACGTCTTCATGGGGCCGCTGCCGACATTCTTCTATCCCGCCTTCCAGATCATGGACTATGGCGTGCATACGTGGGACATGCGCCAGGGGCTGGGCCAGACCGACGCGGTGGTGGACGAGCGCGCGGCGGGCGTGCTGGTTCCCTATATGTTTGTCCTGATGCAGTACACGGTAGACCAGGAGTCGGCCAAAGGGCTCGACATCAGCTATGGCATCGTAGTAGATGGCGAGTGGGGTGGCCAGTGGCGCGTGCAGGTCAAAGACGGCCAGTTCACTTCCGAGCCGTCCAGCGATGTCTCGAGTCTGCCCGCCGTCTTCCACTTCAAGACCGCCTCGGAGTTCGTGCTGACGGCGTTTCAGCGCATCGAGGGTGGCGAGGCGAGCGGCGACCCGGAGGTCATCGCCAAAGCGCGCCATCTCTACTTCAGAATCTAACCACTCGCGGGAGGAAGAGCCGTGACCAGGCTACAAGTGCAGGGCGTACACCACCTCACGTTCGTCGGCTCGAACCGTGAGGAGACGATTGCGTTCTATCAGGGGCTGCTCGGCATGCGACTGGTGCTCGATCAGCCCAATCTGGATGTGCCAGGCGAGGAGCATCTCTATTTCGACGCGGGCGATGGGCGCCTGCTGACCTATTTCGTGCGCCCCACTCGCGTCAACGACCCAGCGCCCAACCCGCAGGGCATCGGCAATCTGCATCACATGGCGCTGATGGTCTCGCATGTGGTCTATACGCAGGTGGTCGAGCGACTGAAGGAGGCGGGCATCGAGAACACCGGCCCGATTGATCGCGGCTTCATGGACTCGATCTATTTCCGCGATCCAAACGGGCAACTGCTAGAGCTGGCGTGCTACAAGTTCGTCGCGCCGGAGGGCTACACCATCCCGGATGTACTGGCCGTAGCGCACCGCATCCGCGTGGAGGCGGGCGACTACAACGTGCAGGATACGCATCTGGCGCAGGCCATCGAGGAGCTGAGCCAGACGCGGCGCTCGATTGAGCCGGTAGCGCCCGCCGAATTCGCACGCGAGCAGGCCTCCGCTGGCTCGTAGCCGGATCTCTCCCGCTGGCCCCCTCCCCTGAAAGGGAGGGGAACCCGCAGCGAGAGGTACGACGGTGGCGGCGGTCGCCAACAACTGAGCGGGAGTGATGTCAGGGGAGCGTATCCGCATGCTATCGCATCGCCTGTGGACCTTCGAGCGCGGCGTGTTGTGGGCGCTAGAGGCTGACAACGCCGCGCCAGCCGCCACGCCGCGAGCCGAGGTCACATTCGCCGAGGCGACGGCGGAGCGGGCAAGCATCGAGGCGGCGCTTGCCCAGGCGATGGAGCTGGCGGAGCCAGACGAGATCAGGCGGCGGTTCGAGGCGGGCAGCCGCTGCTTCGTGGCGCTGGTCGCGGGCGAGATCGGAAGCGAGATCGCGGGCTATGGCTGGGTCTCGCGTGGAGTCGAGCGCATCGGCGAGCTGGAGCGCTGGTTTCGCATGCAACCCGATGAGGCCTACATCTGGGACTGCGCGACACTGCCGCCCTACCGGCGTCGCGGCGTCTACGCGGCGCTGCTGGGCCACATGGCGAGCTTGATGCGGGAGGACGGTGTGCGCCGCGTGTGGATCGGCGCGGCGCGCGACAATCATCCTTCGCTGCGCGGCTTCGCGCGGGCGGGGTTCCAGCCGGTCGCCAGCGTCGCTTACGCGCGGGCGCTCTGGCTGCGCTACTTCTGGCTGACGCCGGAGCCGGATGCGCCGCCTGGGCTGGTCGCGGCGGCGCGCTGGGCGCTGGCGAGCGGATCGAGCGGATCGAGCGGATCGAGCGTCGCGGGCACTGACGCCCGCGCGGAGACGGGCGGCGCGCTGGTAGACGCGCCCGGCGGGAGCGAGCGGCTGAGCTAGCGGGTTGGCGCGCTGAGGAGACGAGAAGATGACAGAGTGGTCGGACGCAGTAGCGGGGCCGCATGCCGGGCAGCCGCTGCTGGCGGCGGGCGAGCCGCTGGAGCAGGCGCGCGCGGCGCTGCTGATGCTGCATGGGCGCGGCGCCTCGGCGGAAGACATCCTCAGCTTCGTGGGCGAGTTGGCCCAGCCGGGGTTCGCCTATCTGGCGCCACAGGCCAGCGGCCACACCTGGTATCCCTACGGCTTCTTGTCTCCGCTGGAGGCCAACGAGCCGTATCTCTCTTCTGCGCTGGCGCTGCTCGATGCCGCGCTCGACCGCATCACAGCGGCGGGCATTCCGTTGGAGCGCGTGATCGTGCTGGGCTTCTCGCAGGGCGCGTGCCTGGGACTGGAATATGTCGCCCGCCGCGCACGACGCTATGGCGGCGTGGTTGGCTGGACTGGCGGCCTGATCGGCCCCGACGATACCCCACGCGACTACGCGGGCAGCCTGACGGGAACGCCTGTGTTCATCGGCAGCAGTGATGTTGATCCGCATGTCCCGCTGGCGCGCGTCGAGCTGACCGCTGAGGTGCTGCGGCGGCTGGGCGGCGATGTGACTACGCGCATCTATCCCAACATGCCCCACACCGTCAACCGCGACGAGATCGCCTTCGTCCGCGCGATGATGGCGAGCGTGGCAGGCGGCTGATACACGCAGGGCTGAGGAGGTAGCATGACAGTTCGTACACGGCTTGGTCGGGTTGGTATCTGGAGTCAGGCCTTCTGGGCGGCGCCAGAGGATGCGCGGCGCGCCGCCCAGGAACTCGAGCGTCTGGGCTATGGCGCGCTCTGGTTCCCGAACCGAGCTGAGACGTTCGATCGGGCGGGCGAGCTGCTTGCCGCCACCAGCCGTGTGGTGGTGGCGACTGGCATCGCAAACATCTGGATGCACCCGGCCCAGCGTGTGGCGGAGGCCTGTCATGCGCTCGCGCTGGCCTATCCTGACCGCTTCCTCCTGGGACTCGGTGTGAGCCACGCCCATCTGGTAGATCGGGAGCATGCCGGGCGCTATCGCAAGCCAGTCGAGCAGATGCAGGCGTACCTCGACGCGCTGGACTCCGCTTCACCCGCCGTGCCGCCGAGCGAGCGGGTTCTCGCAGCGCTGGGTCCACGCATGCTGGACCTCGCGCAGAGGCGCAGCGCGGGCGCTCATCCGTATCTGGCGCCTGTCGAGCACACACGGCGGGCGCGCGAGGCGCTCGGCGCTGGGCCGCTGCTGGCGCCGGAACAAGCGGTCGTGCTGGCGACCGACCCAGCGGAGGCGCGCCGTATCGCTCGCATCCACCTCGCGCGCTACCTACAGGCGCCCAACTATGCGAACAACTGGCGCCGCCTCGGATTCACCGAGCAGGACCTTGCCGATGGCGGCAGCGATCAACTCGTAGACGCACTCGTGGCGTGGGGAGATGTGGAGGCGATTCGGGCGCGAGTCGCCGCCCACATCGCGGCGGGCGCGGATCACGTCTGTTTGCAGGCGCTGACCGAGGATCCGGCGGCCATTCCATACGACCAGTGGCGCGCGCTGGCGCCGCTGGCCACGTCGCCTGATCTCTAGCCTGAACACCTAGCCCAGGCGCGCGACGCGACACAGGCGCCCGCACGCGCTAGTTCAGCCCCGCTACCAGTAGCGCTCATAGGTGGGTGGAAGGGTCGGCGCCATCGCCGCCTCTCTGTACCATAGTCCTATGAAACGGCCTGTATCTCTTGTGTGACAGATCGCTGACTGATAGAGTCGTGTCCGTACCCGCGTTGCGAGCTGGCTTGGCGCACTGATGCGCGCCAGCGACACACAGAGGATGGACGCGATGGGCCTGGCGCATCCGCGCAACCGACACTCCGATTCCCCCCGCTCTGGTGTAACCGTACTGGAACTCGATCCGCAACGCGCGGCGCAAGGCAACCAGCGCCCACAGGCGCCAATGAGCGATAACCTGGCCGATGTGGAAATGGCGGAGTTCGTCGAGTTCTTCACGGGCCAACATCGCGCCCTGACGCACAGTGAGCTTCCTGCTGTTGCCGCTCAGCCACAGGCTCCGGCTCCGCGGATCCCCCAAGGACGCGTGCGGCGCGCCACCGAGCGCGTCATCCGCGTGGCCGCCATCCGCCCGCAGGTGCGCGTGCCAGCCAGCTTTCGCGCGCGGGTGATTGATGCGCGCGTCTCGGCGCACGAGCTGGAGGGCGAGGTCGAGTCAGCGGGGGTCGAGCGGCCAGCCCGCCGCACTGTCAAGCTGCCGCCGATCTGGCTGCTGACCAATCTGGCGATCGTCGGCGCGCTGGTGGTCGGCTTCTTCCCACAGATTATGACGGCCAGCGCGGCCGCCGCGTGCAACTGGTACACCGTCAAGCCCGGCGACACGCTCTCGAAGATCAGCCATCGCAGTGGCGTTTCAATCCACGAGCTGGCATCGGCCAACCACATCCAGAACATCAACCTGATCTACGTTGACCAGCACATGTGCATCCCGCTGATGCCACTGGCCAGCTCGAATCAACCCGCGCCAGCGCCCGCGTCGCATCCACCGACCTACAGCGCCCCTGCCAACGTTAAGGCGTTCATCAACTACACGCTGCCCTACGCGCGCAAGGCTAGCGCCCAGACCGGTTGGCCCGTCAGCGTGATTCTGGCGCAGTGGGGACTGGAGACCGGCTGGCGCACGAAGACCTACACCGGCTACAACTGGGGCAACTGCGGCGCGATGCCCAACCAGCCTACCATCGGCGGCATCAACAAGCCTGGCTCACCCGCCGCCTTCGCCTATGCCTATTCACCCGCGCAAGGGCTGGCTGAATACGTGCATGTTGCGCATCTGGGCTACTACACCAAAGTCGCGCAGGCCGCCCGCACGAGCGGAGCCACCGCCGCCGCCCGCGCGCTGGGCCAGTCGCCCTGGGACTGGGGCCACTACACCAATCGCGGTGATCCTGGCTCGTCGCTCATCAGCATCATGCGCGTCTACAACCTCTACTACTACGACACGCATTAGCTGAGCGACGCAGCCCCTCCGCCGCCGCTACCGCCAGGCCTTGCCGAGATATTCCTGGCCGCCAAGCCACGGGCGCAGCGCCTCCGGGATGCGGATGCGCCCGTCGGCCTGCTGGTGATTCTCGACCAGCGCGATGATGGCGCGGGTCGAGGCCAGCGCGGTGTTGTTCAGCGTGTGCACGTAGCGCACGACTCCATCCTCGCCACGATAGCGGATGTCGGCGCGGCGAGCCTGGTAGTCGTGGAAGTACGAATCCGAGTGCGTCTCGCGGTAGCGCCCCTCCGACGGTACCCAGCACTCGATGTCGTAGCCCTTGACCTTGGCGTCGCCCAGATCGGCCACGCAGAGATTCAGCACGCGATAGGGTAGCTCCAGCGCCTCCACGATCTCCTCGGCGTTGCGCAGCAACTCCTCATGCCAGCGCACCGACTCCTCGTGGTCGGCGCGACAGATGATGTACTGCTCCACCTTGTAGAACTGGTGGACGCGCATGATGCCCTTCGTATCCTTGCCATACGTGCCCGCCTCGCGGCGATAGCATGGCGAGTAGCCGACGTATTTCATTGGCAAGTCCTGCTCGCGCAGCATCTCGCCGCTGTGCATACCCGTGATCGAGACTTCCGCCGTGCCGACCAGGAACACGTCGTCATCGGGCAGCGCATAGGTCTGCTCGCGCCCGCGCGGGAACTGGCTGTTGCCGATGAAGCAGTATTCGCGAGCCAGCGCTGGCACATCCAGCGGCAGGAAGCCCTTGCGCGCGACATGGTGCAGCGCGAACTGCATCAGGGCCAGCTCCAAAAAGACCGCCTCGCCCTTCAGAATGTAGCTGCGCGTGCCGCCGACTTTGGCCGCGCGCTCCAGATCGAGCATGCCCAGGTTCGTCAGCAGCGTGACATGATCAAGCGGCTCGAAGTCGAACTGGCGCGGCTCGCCGACACGCTTGATCTCGACATTATCTTCTTCGCTCTCACCCTCTGGCACGCTGGCGTCGGGGATGTTGGGGGTCAGCAGCAGCAGGTCGCGCAGCTTGGCCTCCAGGTCGCGCTCGTCTGGCTCCAACTGCTTCAGCTCCGCCGAGACGACGCGCCCCTGAGCGATGGCCGCCTCACGCGCCTCTTTGTCTGGCCCGGCGTCGCGCACGGCCTTCGAGAGCCGATTCTGCTCGGCGCGCAGGTCGTCGGCGCGGCGGCGGGTGGCGCGTAGCGCGCTATCCACCGCCAGCAGCGCATCCACATCCACCGCTGTCTTGCGGCGGCGCGCTACGTCCTTCACCAGATCGGGATGCTCGCGGATGAACGCAATATCCAGCATGGTAGCTCCTCCGATTCCACTTTGGGGGAGCGGACGCCCATGCGCGGCCAGCCAGCCAATCGGCCAGATCCGATCACCAGATCGCGTGGCGCCGCGCAAGGCGAGCTCTCGCCCGAACCCCAAGAACCCAAAACAATACGCCGCCCATCGCAAAGGACGAGCGGCGTAGGCCTCGTGGCGCCACCTTTGTTCGCCGGATCGCTCGACATGCGCGCTCCTCTGGCAGCCGCGTGGGCTGGCCGAGTGTGGAGCGCATCGAGCGCCGACCTCATTGACCCGTTAACGCCGGGTGAACGTTCCGACTTGGCCTGTCCGCGCCCACATCAGCGCGCCAGGGTTGAGCGGAAGGCTAGCGAGTGGATGCCATCCAGCGGGCGCCGTGTCGCATCATCCCACGGCTTTCTGCGGAACTGCCAGGCTGGTGGGCGTGTCTCGCGTCACGCCTGTGCTGTCTGCTCACTCTCCCGTCCCCGTCGGCGCAGCGCGCCACGGATCGGCGAGAGGCTATACGCAGGTATGATAACCAGCGGAGCGGGGCAGTGTCAAGTTTGGCTGCCCCACATCACCTGCCGCCTGCTGGTAGCCCTCTAGGGTCGCACGTTTGCCCAGCGGCAGGCCCTATGGTATACTGGCGCGGATTCGCTTGGGGCGGGGGCCTGCGCGCCTGTTTTCCGGGGAATCAACGGCGCTCCAGCGCACTGACGGGCGGCGCGCCACATCTGGGTCTTCACTGCGACTATCCGCGACCATCGCCTGGCGATGCGAGTGCGCCGCGCCAGCGCCGAGTTGTGGCGCCCGCGCGCCGCATGTGAGCAAGGGACACATCATGGGCAAGTACAAGCTGTGGCTTCACCACAAGGAGATCGGTCGCCGCCTGCGTGACCAGATCAACACGCTGGACCAGGAGCGTGGCCGCGTGCAGAAGATGGCCCCCGACCATCCGGCCCCCCTACCAGAGACCGACAACCCCATCATCACCGCATTGCAATCCTACACCGAATCTGGGCACAAGCTGAGCAACATTGACGTCATCAAGGCGGCCATGCCAAAGCTGGACGGTGGCCCGGACCAACTTCAGCCCGCGCCTAGCTACTCGCCGACACCCAGCGCCGCCGCCGCGGCGCCCGCCGCGAATCCGGCGGTCGTCGCGAGCCTGCTGGCGCGGGCGGAGCAGCTTCCCAGCGACCCCCTGGAGCAGATGCAGCAACTCTCCCGCTCCCAGGAGGCACAGTTCGCCGCCTCTGAGGCGTCCGCCGCCGGCGCTTCTCCTCAGGGTTCCAGCGCGGACTCCGTTCAGAGTTGGTGGCAAAATCGCCAGCTCGACGACCAGGATTAGATCGCGATTCGATCACGATTCGTGGAGAGCTGCGGCGCTCCGCTGGGCGGCCATGCGATGACCGCGCCGAGCCAGCCGCCAGTCTCTCCAACGTTCTCAACCTGTCGCTGACAGCGAGTAAGACAGCGAGAAGGGTGCTGGACCGATGGCTTCCGATCCCACAGCCGTTACGAAACTCTACGAACAGATTCCGCTCGAAGCCATGCAGCGTGTATCCGACGGCTACATGGCCTGGTATGTCACGCGCGTGACGCAGTCGCTCGACGAGACGATGTCGAGCCTGCGCTCCGAGCTACGCGACAACGACGCGAAAGAGGCGTCCTATTGCCCCACGCCCGCCGAGCAGTCCGCCATCGAGCGGTTGCAGCGCAGCGGCGTGACGGGTGTTGACCTGCTCGACCGCATGGTGGAGCAGGGCGAAGATTGGCTGATCCTGACGATGCGCCGACTCGACCACTTCGAGAAGACCGGCCTTGCTCCGAAGGATTACTCGACCTGGTGCGAGCACGCGCTCAGCGGCGCGTACGACTGGATCGACCACGAGCGCATCAACGCCGCTGGCACTGGCTCTGGCGCGCCAGTTCCGGCCCCGCGCCCGGCCGCCAGCGCCGCCGCCAGCGGCAATGGCAGCGTGCCTGACTGGCTGGCCTCGCGCAATGCGTCGCAGCAGCGGCCAGAGGACGGCCCCACCGCGCCGGTGCCAAGCGTCGGCCCACGCTGGGCGGACGCCAACGGCAATGGCTCTGGCGCCTATAACGGCCAGCAGCCCGCGCAGGGCGACGACGACAAGGGCGGCCGCAACATCTTCCGCATCTTCTCGAACTAACCGCCAGTCGTTACAGAGCGCGCACATCAGCCGCGCGGAAGGGCCAGGCGCCTCTCCGCGCGGCTGTGTGTCTAGCGGGGGCGGACCTCTCCCCCTGCCCCCTCCCCTCCAGGGAGGGGGAACTCGTTGCTGGCGTTCGGGCAATGGTCCATGGGCGATCAGCAGGCTACCCGCTTGCCACAAGCGCATCACGCCATCTCTAAAACCCTTGAAGCGAGTTCCCCTCCCCTCGCAGGGGAGGGGGCGGGGGGAGAGGTTCCGCTCAACCCACGGTGAACGCGATGTCGTCGGCGACAGCCTTTTTGCCGTTGATCTGCATCGTCACGTACATGTCGTAGGAGCCTGCGGGCAGCGTGTGGCCCTGCGAATACGACGCGCCTGAGCTGGCGCGTAGATTCGAGATGAGAGTGCGGATCACCGCGCCATTCTGCCGCACCTGCACAGTAATCGGCCCAGGGATGCTGCTCTTCGCCATGCACAGATTGACGAAGACGAGGGTACCGCTGAAGCGCGTCGTCATGTGCGCGCTGGAACACGCGCCATCTGAGAATGGAGCGAGCGTGATGGCGCGAAACGCGCTGGCGGCCTGCTGATTCAGCAGCGCCTGCGCATTGGGGGTCGTCGTCGCGGTGGGCCGCGCGATGGTCGCCGTGGCGGTGGCGCGCGCGATGGTCGCGGAGGGATGCGGCGTCGGCTGATCGGACGCGCCCTGCTTCGCGAAGAGCTTGATGCCGCCCATGCCCAACCCGACGCCGACGACCAGCAGCAGCGCCAGCGCGGCGGCGCCCACCAGCGCGGGCGGGCGTCGCCTGGGTGGCCGACGCCCCAGCGTCTTCGGATTGACGCCAGCGCGTATGGTATCCACATCCAGCGGGACGGAGACGGAGCGACCCTGCCCGCTCGACGCCCCACTGGGTGGCGCACGATAGCCCATGTGATCGGCATCGTCCCAGTCATCCCACGACGGCCCATCCATCTGCCCGTCCAGCGGCATGCTGGTCGAGGCGCGCCGTGGGCCGTTCGTGCGCTCGCGCAGCGGCCCGCTCACCGCTCCCTGGTAGGGCTGGCTGTTGCGCGCGCGCGTCGGCGCGATGGGCGGTGTGATGGGCGTGGGCATCGTCGGGAAGGCATCGGCCATCGGGATGTCGGGCGAGGCGGGGCGCTGCGTCTGCCACGAGCCTGCTGGCCCTGACGCTGGCCCTGACACTGGCCCCGAAGGCGCGGCGCGCGTCCCGTACTCCTCGGCCTCGAGCTGAGCGGCGAAGTCTGACACCGCCTGGCGCTCGTCGGCGCGAACCGGGCCGCTGGTACTCAGCAGGCCCGTTCCCCCTTCGCGCGAGGCAGGCAGGCGCACGGTCGGCTTGGGCCCGCGCGGCCCCAGCGTCGGGCGCGAGTTCGGCGCGCGCTCGCCCTCCAGAATGAGTGGAATCGGCCCGATGCCCGGACCAGCGCCCGGACCAGCGCCCTGGGCGTTCGATCCGGGCGCGCCCAGCGCGCCGCTAACGCCCAGCCCCTCCAGCCCCGGCGGGGTCAGCGGCGGCGCGGCGCTCAGCGGCCGGTTGGTCTCGCGCCACGGGCGCGAGGGCATGGAGGGTGTGTCGGATAACCCGTCCATCGTCAGTCGCCTGGTTGGCCTGGTGCGCCAGGGCGGCGGCGTCGGCTGAATCAACCCCTCGGCGAAGGGCCGCAGTTCTTCAGCCAGCCACTCGGCTGTGCCGTACCGCTCGTCGGCTCGCTTCGCCAGGCACTTGCGCAGCACGCTCCACAGTTGAGGCGGCACATCATAGTTGTAGGCGCGGATGTTGGTCGCCTGGGAATGCACCTGCTGGAAGAGCACCGAGATGGGCGTATTGCCCACGAATGGCGGCCGACCCGACAGCGCCTCGTAGAGCGAGCATCCCAGTGAATAGATGTCGGAGCGCGGATCTACCTCGCGGCCCTCGGCCTGCTCCGGCGACATGTACTCAGGCGTGCCGAGGGTCGCGCCCGTCTTGGTCAGCCCAGCCGCGTTCAGAATCTTGGCCGTGCCAAAGTCGGTCAGCAGGATGTGGCCTGGCTCGTCGGTGTCGAGGAGCATGTTGGAGGGCTTGACATCGCGGTGGATGATCCCCAGGTGGTGCGCGTGGCTGAGCGCCAGCGCGATCTGGATCATATACTGGCAGACTTCCTGCGGCGAGAGGCGCTCCTTCGCGATGCGCTGGCGCAGAGTGCCGCCTTCGAGCAGGCGCAACACGAGGTAGACGAATTCATCCGTCTCGCCAGCATCATAGACCTGGACGATATTGGGGTGATTCAGCGTGCGGATGACCTCAGCCTCGCGCTTGAAGCGCTGCATGAACGACTGGCGATCTTCCGACTCGATAGGCAAGATCTTGATAGCGACGTACCGCGCTTGCTCGTGGTCCTGAGCGCGGTAGACGCGCGCCGCGCCTCCCCGGCCCATCTCTTCGAGGATCTGGTACTGATGGTTCTGGCCGACACGCATGCCGATCAGGTCACTCCTGTGCATACAGGCTCGCCTCTGCTCCCATCAGCCACCCACTGGCCGTTCGTGTCGCATCCCCCGCGACGCATCTGTTTCGTGTCTACCACGCGCATTGTAGCGTACCGGCCGCCCGTTCGCTAGACCTATGGGCCGGGTGGGCCGACAGGTGAACCGAATCGCTTATCGCCGTCTGAGTCGCCTCGCGCCGAGAAGGCGGCCAGGCAAGCGAGGCAAATGATGCGACCAGTCGTTGCCACGCCAACGCTATAATTTGTATAGTCTATGGCGTCCGGTCTATGGCGTCCGGTCTATGGCGTCGGGCATACGGTTCCGCGCGCCATTTCTGAGGAGACACCATTGCGAGTCGGATTGCAAGTTCCAAACTTCACATTTCCGGGTGGGTCCGCCCACCTGGGCGATACGGTTGGCGTCATCGCGCAGCGGGCTGAGCGCGCGGGATTCTACAGCCTCTGGGTGATGGATCACTTCTTCCAGATCACTCACCTCGGCCCCCCTGAGCATGAGATGCTCGAAGGCTGGAGTACGCTGGCCTTCGCCGCCGGGCGCACCAATCATCTGCGCCTGGGCACGCTGGTCACAGGCGTCACCTATCGCCAGCCAGGCATCCTCGTCAAGACGGCGACGACCCTCGATGTACTCTCGCAGGGCCGCGCCTATTTCGGCGTCGGCGCCGCCTGGAACCAGCAGGAGCATGCCGGACTGGGTGTGCCATTCCCGCCGACGGCGGAGCGCTTCGAGCGGCTGGAGGAGCTGCTGCGCATCGCCCTGCGCATGTGGGCCGGAGACGAGACGCCCTACCACGGCAAGCACTACATGCTGGAGCGCCCGCTGAATTCGCCCAACTCCGTGCGCCGCCCGCATCCGCCGATTATGATTGGCGGCGGTGGCGAGCAGAAGACGCTGCGGCTGGTCGCGCAATATGGCGACGCCTGCAACCTCTTCGCGCGGTTGGGCGAAGAGGCGCTGCGTCACAAGCTCGACGTGCTACGCGAGCACTGCGAGGCGGTGGGCCGCCCGTATGCCGAGATCGAGAAGACGGCGCTGGCGACCATGCGCATCACGCGCGATGGTGGCGGCGGCGCCGTCACCCCCGCGCAGGCGGTCGAGCGACTGGCGATGCTGGCCGCGCTGGGATTCGATCACGTCATCATCAATGGCGGCGATGTCCACGACCCGGCCTACTTCGATCTCGTCGGCGCCGAGGTGATCCCCGCCGCCGAGGCGTTGCTGGTGGCCGGGCGCTGAGTCGCGCGCCGCGGAACGCACAGACAGGAAAGGATACAGTCTCAGCTATGGCCCTCGATCCGAACGTACGCGCCTTTCTCGAAGAGCAGCGGTTCGCCGTGCTGGCGACCATCAACTCCGATAGCACGCCGCAGCTCACGGTGATGTGGTATGAGCTGCGCGGTGATACCATCGTGATGAACACGCGACTCAGCCGCGTCAAGGGTCGCAATCTCCAGCGCGATCCGCGTATCTCCGTCTGTGTGGAGGACGGCGAGCGCTTCGTGACCGTCTCAGGAACCGCCACGCTGAACGACGACCCCGCCACCGCGCAGGCCGACATCCGCGCGCTGGCGATCCGCTATGATGGCGAGGAGGAGGGCGCGCGCGAGGCGGAAGAGACCTTCTCGAAGCAGGACCGCGTCTCGATCTACCTGCCGATCTCCAGGGTCATCACGAAAGATCTGTGACTCTATGATTGTCGCGCTCGCGGGTGGGGTGGGTGGCGCCAAGCTGGCGCACGGACTGGCGCTGGCCTGCGCCGAGGAGCCAGAGAAGCTGACCGTCATCGTCAATACAGGCGATGACTTTGACCACTACGGCCTGCGCATCTGCCCCGACCTCGATACCGTGCTCTACACGCTGGCGGGCCTCGCCAACCAGCGCACGGGCTGGGGCGTGGCCGACGACACCAGCGCCGCGCTCGACATGCTGCGCCACTATGGCGAGGAGACGTGGTTCTGGCTGGGCGACCGCGATCTGGCAACCAGCCTGCTGCGCACGGCGCGGCTGCGCGCGGGCGAGCCGCTCTCGGTGGTGACGCGGGCGCTGGCTCAGGCGCTCGGCGTGCGCGTCGGGCTGCTGCCGATGTCCGACACGCCAGTCGCGACGATCATCCAGACACCTGGAGGCGAGCTGGCCTTCCAGGACTATTTCGTGCGCAGGCGACATGAGGATACCGTGGTTGGGGTGCGCTTTGCGGGCGTCGAGGCCGCCGAGGCGACGCCAGAGGCGCTGGCGGCGCTAGCGTCAGCGGAGGCGATCATTCTCTGTCCCTCGAATCCGCTGCTGAGTATCGAGCCGATCCTGCGGGTCGGCCGCATGCGCGCGGCGCTGGAGGCGGCGACGGCCACGATCGTGGCGGTCAGCCCCATCGTCGGCGGGCAGGCGCTCAAGGGTCCGGCGGATCGCATCTTACAAGCGCAGGGCTTCGAGGTCTCGCCGCTGGGTGTGGCGCGCTGGTATGGCGCGCTGCTCGATGGCCTCGTGCTCGACCAGGCCGACGCCGCACTCGCGCCCCAGATCGCAGCGCTGGGCGTGCAGCCGCTCATCGCGCAGACGATCATGCGCGACCACGCCGATCGCGAGCGCCTGGCGCGCGA
>JAICVT010000434.1 GCA_025935235.1 Ktedonobacterales bacterium
ATGCAGGCAATCGGCGGGCAGGCTCGCGGCGATGGCGTGCGGCAGGCGCTCGCTCCCGCCAGCGATTCTGGCGCTGCCCTGCATCGGGCTGGGCAGCGCAAAGTGGCGCGACGCGGGCTGGCCACCCAGCAGATAGATCAGGTTGAGGGCGCTCTGCTCGCGTGTATCTAGTCCATAGAGGCCCAAACAGGCGCTGGCGATAAAGCGCCCCGCTGGCGACGCATGCCCGCCCTGGACATAGCGCTCGACCCACTCATACACGCTCATATGGTCGAGCCGAAACGCTTCTTCGGTGTAGCGCGCATAGGTCGTGGGGTAGCCGACCGCGCGTGTCTGTCGCGCCAGCAGCGGGGCGAGCGCCTGAAACGCGGCGCCCAGCTCATCCGCGCCGACAAAGTGATCCATGAAGTAGACGAGCGATGGCCCCTGGCCCGCCCTGGTTCGGCTCAGCTCGATCAGCTCGAGGCCGAAGCGCGCGGCGAGCTGGCGCAGCGTCGTGTGGTCGCTATCAACGAATTCGCCGCACCACTCGCTGACTGCGCCATCGCCCCACAGCGCGCTCTCGGAGTGCATGCGCCCGCCAACGCGATCCGACGCCTCGTAGACCGCACAGGGCAGTCCCGCGTCGTGCAGGCTGAGCGCGGCGGTGAGGCCCGCGATTCCCGCGCCGACGATGGCGATCCGCGGCATGGCTCATCTCCTCGCTCGAACCCTCGCTCAGTCGCCGCTTGTCGCAGACGCCGTGGTCACACTATATCGCAGCCGCCGCGTTGACAAGGGCGCGAGCGGCGGGCTATACTACATCTGCCGCCGCGCGCTTCATACCACGCGGCGCCACGGCAAACATGGTGGCTGTAGCTCAATAGGCGGAGCGCCAGATTGTGGATCTGGAGGTCGCGGGTTCGACCCCCGTCAGCCACCCCAAAACATCATCTCATCCAAACGCCCTGAGCCAGATCGTGCTGGCTCGGGGCGTTTTGCGTGGCTGGCTCTCGCTGCGCGCCAGAGAGCGAGCGGATTGGCATGCGAGGCGCGTGAGGGCATCAGGACATCAGGGTGTTGTACAGGCATCCAGGTAGCGGTGTAACTTGACGCTGATGTCATGCGTACCAGATAATGTAAGTGTGAACGTGAAGGACGCTCGCGCCGGTCGGCGCGGCACGGTGTGGCCGGATGGCCGCGAGACCGCTGTGAGCGAGCGACTTCCAGTGACAGGATCCACTCCAGGATGGCGCGTACAGGCGCGATGAGATTCTTCGGGCTTCCTCGGGATTGCACCGGATTGCTCCCCGGATTTCTCCTTCGTCCCAGATTCGACGCTGGTGGTGTGGATGATGTGGATGGGTACAAACTATCGTGAGCATGCGCAGGTACACGCGGGCCAACGGGTCTGCGGGGAGCGCGCCGGGAGCTCCTCAATCTCCCCCCGGCAAGTCGCAGTATGTTGTTCGTGAGCCGTCGCGGGTAGGATACCCTGGGCGCCAGTTGACCACCTCGGGTTTGTCCGTGTCGTCCGTGTCGTCCGTTTCGACGGCTTGGTCGGTCTCGTCCAGTTCTTCAGGCTCCTCCTCCGCCGTATGGACTGTCTGTACCGCCTGGCCAGAACATCCCGCACTTCTCTCTCCTCTTCCGCGCGAGGCCCGCTCGTCGAGCCTGGCGTCGAGCGTAGTTGCGACCGTCGCGGCTGATGTGACGGCCACCCGTAGCGCACAGCCGCAGCCGCGCCGACCAGCGCGCGCGCCGAGCAATGCCCCGCGCAATGCCCCGCGCAATGCGGCAGCTAGCCCGGCGGCTCCTGTGCGGCGTACGGCCAATGGCGCTGGCGGCTACACCGTCTCCACGCCGATGATTCGCACCACCACTCCCAGCCCTTCCCCCGCTGCGCGGGAGAGAGGCTCTAGCGGCGTGGCGACCAGCCTAGCGACCAGCCCAGCGCCACAGCGGCGTCCGGCGCGCCACGCGCATGTGGCGGCCACGGCGGAGGCGCGGCCCGTGCTACCTGCCGCGCGCCAGCGTGCGCACGCGCGCGCACAGAACGCCTCACGCTCCGGCGTCTGGCAGTTCCCTGCCAACCTCGACTGGCCAGCCAGCTTCGATGACTGGATGATTGACATCATGCGACGGCGCGCGCTGCGGCTGAATAGCGGCGCCCGGCGGCGCGGCGCGCCCGGCTCGGTGCGCGCGGTCGAGCTGGCTCATATCGTCGAGCGCCACACCGACGAGCAGGGCCGCTGGCTCTGCGCCATCTGCCACAAGCCAATGACGCTGACCGACCTATCGTTCGATCACATTGTCGCGCTGGCGGATGGCGGCGAGCACGCGGCGCACAATCTGGCGCCGACGCACCGCAAGTGCAACGAGGAGAAGGGATCAGAGAAGGCGCAGGCGCGGGCGGATCTGCGCGAGCGCTGGATGGATGAGTGGGCCAACGGCACGCGCGTCCCTGGCGCCTTGCTGTCGGCCACATCCGCTCCCACCGCAACGCAGAGCGCCTGAGCGCGCCTCATCGCGCCTCCTCTGCGGGCGCTCTCCATGATCGGCGCCTCCGCTTCGACGTGAAGCGAAGGCGTCGATTATGTTCGAGCGGTGGCCGCTCACGCGCCCTGGCCGCGTCCAACATTTCGCCTGGCTGGCGCGTATAGCCTCTGCGCCGCTAATCCGCTCGGCAAGTCTGCGTAACACAAGACAGACGCAGGGCACGCATGCTATACTATCGGCGCGTCAACGGCAGCGTAGGCCGTGGAATGAGAGCGGAACGAGAAAGGAAACCAGTGATGGCCGACGTCAATACTCCCGTCGAAGCCTATGGGCAGCTCGATCAGGCGCAGCGCACACAGCTGGCGCAGACCTTCCTGGAGGAGATGAAGAAGGAGGATCATGCCTCCTACGAGCGGTACGCGCACGTTGACCTGAACACGGTGACGGCGGAGCAGTTGGCCGACATGCACAATCACGCCGCCGCGCACCACAAGAACGCGTTCGGCATCGTGATGGATCACCCGATTATGACGGCGGCGCTGGCTGGCTTCGCGGTCTACGAGCTGGATCGTCATCTGGGCAAGCGCTAGACACCCACCAGTCCTGTACACGCTTCAATCACACGCCTCACACGCGGCCCTTGCCTCACATCACTGAGCGCGAGGGCCGCGTTACGCGGTGGCGCGCCGCCGCGTTGCACTCAGTGAGTGCGCGTCATGCCCTCGGTGTGGCCGGTGGATGTGACGAATCCATGCGAGCGGATCCATGCAGCGGGAGCGCCTGTGCGATACCTCCTCAGCGCGAACAGCGCGCGATCGGCCACTGCGGCGACCGTGGCCACCGCTGCGACCACGGATGCTCCCGCCAGCAGACAGGCGCCCGACGGTCCACACCTGCTTGACCGCGACGTCTGGCGCGACGCCGCCCTCATCTGGCTCGCGCAGCGGATCGGCCTGCTGGCCATCGCCTTCCTGGGCGCTCGGATGGTCGGCTCAGGCGA
>JAICVT010000280.1 GCA_025935235.1 Ktedonobacterales bacterium
CAATGATAGGCTTGCTGCGGATCCATGACGAGCAGCGTCACGTTGCTGCCCACTGCCATATTGCGCGCCTTTCGACTTGCCGCTGGACAGTTGACGCGGACATTCGTCCCATCGAAGTCGCACCAGACAGGAACGGTGTGCGGGCGCCCATCGGGATTGATTGTGCTCAAGGCGCACAAAATAGGACGCTCGAACAAGTCGAGCGTGGATTCAGGTAGCGGCGCAGCCACGGTTCTTCACCCTTTCCGGTGCGAACAGGACATCGAGACGGCGCAGGTGTTGCGCGGACGCATCTTGATGTCTACCGACTTTCAAGCGTAGTCTTCCCATGTCGCGATTTCCAAACACGCGCCGTGAGATGGTGATGTTCAGGCGCCAGGCGACTCCATTTTCACCGCCCGGCCAGAGACGTAGGCGTCGCCGGCGACGACGAAGCGCCAGGGCCAGTCGGCCGCCTGCGTGATGCCGACGCGCGGGGTCGCGATGATTGGCAGCGCGCCGTCGCTGGCCGGCGGCTCGGCGATCCACAGCGCGGAGCCGAGCAGATCAGCGCCATCGTCGGCCAGTGTTAGCGCCAGCGCCTGGCAGAGCCGCCCCGGCCCGCGCGCCAGATCACGCTCGGCGACGCGTCCGCCACGCCGCGCACGCATCAGCTCGACGCCAACCTGTGGGCGAATCGCGCGGATCAACACCGCTGCCGCGACACCCTCGCCCTCCGTCACCACGTTCAGGCAGAAATGGATGCCGTAGGAGCGGTAGACATAGGCGCACCCCGGCTCGCCAAACATCGAGCGGTTGCGCGGCGTCTGCCCGCGAAAGCCGTGCGCCGAGGGATCAATCGCCGAGACATACGCCTCCGTCTCCACGATCATCCCGCCCGCCACGCCCTCCGCCGTGCGCCGCAGCAGCGTCTTGCCGATCAGGTCGCGCGCCACATCCAGCGTCGGGCGATCATAGAAGGCGCGCGGCAGCGGCGCGGTCTGCGCGGCGGGCGCCGCTGTATCGCTGTTCCTCATCACATCCTCACCAGCGGTCGCGAACCGCGTGTAATACACTGCTACGGGCAGCGCGAGCGCGACGATGCTCGCCGCAGACAGGATACACCAGACAGGAGCCACCATGACGACTGCGCAGGCGCTGCCGAAGCGCTCTGAGATACCCACCGAGCTGACCTGGAATCTCGAAGCCATCTATCCCACCGATGCCGACTGGGAGGCGGAGTTCGCGCGCGTCGCGGCCCGCCTGCCGGAGGTCGCTAGCTACGCGGGGCGGCTGGGCGAGTCGGCGCGGACGCTACTGGCGGCTTTCACCACGCGCGACCAGATCGCCGAGGCGCTGGGCAAACTCTTCGTCTACGCGCACATGCGCCTGCACCAGGACAGCGCCAACAGCCACTATCAGGCGCTGGCCGACCGCGTGACAACGCTCAACAACGACTTCGGCGCGGCGGCGGCCTACATCACACCCGAAGTGCTCGCCATCCCGGAGGAGCGGCTGGAGCGCTTCGTAGCCGATGAGCCGGGGCTGGCTGTCTATCGCCACCAGCTCGACGAGATGACACGCGAGCGCGCGCACGTGCTGAGCGCCGAGATGGAGGGGCTGCTGGCACAGGCGGCGGAGCTGGGCGCGGCGCCAGAGCGCATCTATGAGATGCTCTCGAACGCTGACATGAAGCTGCCGATGGTTCACGACGAGCAGGGCAATCTGACCCAGCTCACTCACGGAAACTACCTGACGAAGTTTCTGGAGAGCCAGAACCGCGACGTGCGGCGCGAGGCATTCGAGGCGATGCTGGGAAGCTTCAACGCCTATCGCAACACGTTCGGCGCGTCGCTGGCTGCGCAGGTCAAGCGCGACATCTTCTTCGCCCGCGCCCACAAATACGGGTCCGCGCTGGAGGCGGCGCACGAGGCGCACAACATCCCCGCCAGCGTCTATGACAATCTGGTCGCGACGGTCAACACCAACCTCGGCCTGCTGCATCGCTACCTGCGCATCCGCAAGCGCGCGATGGGGCTGGAGACGCTGCACATGTACGACCTCTACACGCCACTGGCGCGCGAGGTCGAATACAAGGTCGCGTTCGAGGAGGCGCAACGGCAGGTAGCGGCGGCGCTGGCTCCCCTGGGCGCCGACTATGTCGAGCCGCTCACGCGGGGCTTCCGCTCGCGCTGGATAGACGCGCTGGAGAACGAGGGCAAGCAGCGTGGCGCATATAGCTGGGGCAGCTACGGCACGCAGCCCTATGTGCTGCTGAACTATCAGCCGGGCATTGACAGCCTGTTTACGCTAGCGCACGAGATGGGCCACTCGATGCACTCGTATTTCACCTGGGACGCGCAGCCCTTCCCCTACGCGCACTACACGATGTTCGTCGCTGAGGTGGCCTCCACGCTGAACGAGGCGCTGCTGACGAGCTACCTGCTGCGAACCGCCAGCGATCCGGCGCTCAAGCTCTACGTCGTCAACCACGCGCTGGAGACCTTCCGCGCGACGCTCTACCGGCAGACGCTCTTCGCGGAGTTCGAGCGCGAGACGCACGCGCGGGCCGAGGCGGGCGAGGCGCTGACGCCAGAGTCGCTGAGCGCGCTCTACAAGGGGCTGAACGACACGTACTATGGGCCGGAGGTCGCGGTGGACGACCTGATCGAGATCGAATGGGCGCGCATCCCGCACTTCTATTCGAGCTTCTATGTCTACCAGTACGCCACCGGCATCTCGGCTTCCGCCGCGCTGGCCAGCCAGATCCTCAGCGAGGGCGAGCCTGCCGTCCAGCGCTACAAGCGTTTCCTGTCGTCGGGCGACTCTGACTACAGCATCAATCTGCTGCGCGACGCTGGGGTTGATCTCTCGACGCCACAGCCGATCCAGGCGGCGCTCGACACGTTCGGCCAGTATCTCGATCAACTGGAGGCGCTGCTGTAGGGACCTCACCCCCCAACCCCCTCTCCCCGTGGGAGAGGGGGAGCCATGCCCCAGGCGCACTGTCGGTGGCCAGCGCACGATACGCCTGAAGCGGGTTCCCCTCCCTGGAGGGGAGGGGGCAGGGGGAGAGGTTCGCGCCTCACCCAGAAAGCGAGCAAACTCACAGATGCGCGCAGGCGTGCGGTATGGTATTCTGGGCGGGACGTTCGATCCGCCGCATATAGGGCATCTCGCACTCGCCCAGGAGGCGTTCGCGCGTCTCGACCTGGATCGGGTGTGGTTCATGCCCGCCGCGGCGCCGCCGCACAAGCGCGGCCTGCCGATCAGCTCTGTGGCGGATCGGCGCGCGATGGTCGAGCTGTCCATCGCCGACGACGAGCGCTTCGGGCTGGAGACAATTGATCTCGATCGCGCCGAGCCAGCCTACACCGTCGAGACGCTGGCGCGGCTGCGCGAACGCTGGGGCGACACGGCGTGGATCGGCTTCATCGTCGGCTGGGACATGCTGCTCAGCCTGCCGAGCTGGCGCGACCCGGCGGGCGTGGTGGCCCAACTCGACGCGCTGATCGCGGCGCGCAGGCCCGGCTACAGCGCGCCTGACGACATCGGCGGCGATGCGGCGGCGCTGACCGATCTGGAGCGGCGGCTGCCCGGGGTGCGCGCCAAACTGGAGTTGCTGTCCGGCATGCAGTTGGCGATCTCGGCCTCGGACCTGCGCCAGCGCGTCGCGTTGGGCCTTCCGGTGCGCTATCTCACGCCAGACCCGGTTCGCGCGTATATCACATCGCGTGGGCTGTATCGCGCCGTGTGATGCGCATCGAACAGTCGCCGAATGGGAGCCCAACACGCGCGGCGCCCTTGTTGCGGACATGTTCCGAACATGCGACGACGGGCAAACGAGAACGCGGTCATCTCTGGCGGTCACTGGCCCGTTGTAGAGAGAGGAGCGCGCGTGAAGTACGCCGATCTCGGCCTGAACGACCGCGTTCGTCTGCGCAAGCCGCATCCGTGTGGCAGCTATGAGTGGCGTGTCGTGCGCCTGGGCGCGGACATTGGCCTGAAATGCCTCGGATGTGGACGGAGGGTTCTCTTGACCCGCAGTGAGGTCGAAAAGCGCATCAAGACCATCGTGAGTCGTGGCGCGGACGAACCGACCGGCGAGCCGACGAATGTGAGTGACGAGCGCTATGGCTGACCTGCGACCGGCGCCAGAACGGCGCGAGGCGCCTGAGGGCGATGGCGAGCTTGGCGGCGCACGCCCGCCGCGCGACTCAGGCTACCTCACGTTGAGCGGGCAGCACCGCGCCGTCAACCTCAGCGCTCCCTCGGCGGCGCGCGGCTTCCGCACGCTGCTACGCAACAAGCTCTTCCTGCGGCTGTGGATGGCGCAACTGATCTCGCAAACCATCAACAACGCCGCTAACTACGCTATGATCGTGCTGGTGACCAAGGAGAGCGATTCCGCGCTCGCCACCAGTGGCGCGATTGTCGCCTTCAGCCTGCCCGCGCTCTTCATCGGCGCGCCCGCTGGCGTACTGGTGGATCGCTTCGACCGGCGGCTGGTGCTGTGGGTCAGCAATGTCTTGCGCGCGCTGGCGATGGTAGTCTTCATCTTTGGCCTGATCGTGGCGCCGTCGAGCGTCTGGCCGGTCTACGCGCTGACCTTCTTCATCGCGATGGTCGGGCAGTTCTTCACCCCGGCGGAGGGCGCGGCCATCCCACGGCTGGTGCATCGCGGCGAGCTGATGAACGCGCTGGCGCTCTTCAATATCACCTTCACGCTGGCGCAGGCGGCCGGGCTGGTCATCATCGGCCCGCTGGCGCTGATCCTGATCCCGGAGTTCCGGGTAGGCGGCGCGCACTATGGGCTGACGGTAACGCCGATTATCAGCCTGTTCGTCGTCATCACCTTGCTCTATCTAGTCTGCGCGCTGCTGATTCTCGCCATCCCGCATGCCGTGCTGCGCTCGCCTGATACGGCGGTGGTCACGTCGAGCGGCGTGCGCAGGCGCAACGAAGCGCCGCAACTGCGCGAGATCTGGGCGGGCATCGTCGAGTCGTACCGCTTCATCCGCTCCGATGCCATGCTGCACATCGCGGTCTGGCAGCTCACGCTGGCGGGCATCGTCGTCGCGATTGTGGCGATGATCGCGCCGCGCTTCGTCCAGGTCTACTTCCATAAGCCGGCTGAGGCCGCCGCGCTGGTCTTCATCCCCGCCGGAATAGGACTTGTGATTGGCTCCGCCGCGACGCCTTGGATTGCGCGCAAGCTGCGCTACGCCCGCACCATCACGGCTGGAGTGGTCACGCTGAGCGCCAGCGTCGCTTTCCTTGTGATAGGCTATACGAGCGCGCCGTATATCTTTGGGAGCGCGTGGTGGTCGGCGACGCCCTACCTCGGCGTGATGTTGGCGCTGACCTTCCTGATCGGCATCGGGCTGGATCTGGTCAACGTGCCAGCTCAGACGATGGTGCAGGAACGCTCGCCCGACTGGGTCAAAGGCCGGGTTCTCGCGGTACAAATCATGCTATTGAACGCCATCACGGTGATTTTCGTTCCCGCTGTCGGGTGGATCGCCGATCACCTGGGACTCTCGGTCGCGCTGCTCGTGGTTGCGGGCAGCATCGGCATCGCGGGCCTGGTGAGCGTCTACCTGGGCGCGCGCACTGGCGTCGGCAACGTTGATCTGACCGATGAACGGCGTGGAGCGCCGGAGGGCCGCGCATGAGGCGCCCGCTAAGTGAACTCTTGTCCCACGAGCCGGAGCGCATCCTGGTGACGGCGCTCTGCCCGATTGGCGATACCCTCATGCTCACGCCAGCCCTGGCCCGCCTGCGCGAGCGCTTCCCCACGGCCCATATCACCATCGTGGTTTCGGCCTCGAATGAGGGCATCCTGATAGACAATCCCTGCGTTGATGAGCGCATGCTGATCCCTGAGCGCGGCGACGACCCTGAACCGGCGCGATTCGCACGTGGCGTGCGGCGTCTCAGCCAGCAGCGCCCTGACCTGATCGTGAACTTCTCGGCGGCAGGCTCCTTCGTGGCGCGGCTGGCGGCGCTGCGCGCGCC
>JAICVT010000359.1 GCA_025935235.1 Ktedonobacterales bacterium
AACAGAAGGCGAACAGAGAGCGTGAGGGAAGCCGGTGGACGACAACTTTTGGGCGCTGCTCATCCTCATCATCATCGTCCCACTCGCAGTCGTTGCGCTGGCCGTCCTGCTGGATAAGAGGTCAAAGCGGGGCTACGCGCTCGGGGCGCTCGCTCTCGCAACGCTCGTCCTCGCGCTCTGGGGTTTCAACGTTGATTATTGGCAGGAATATCTGGCGCTCCCTGCCCTTACCACAGCTATCGCGTACAGCGGACTCGCTGTCGCACTGATGCTGACGCTGGGCGCCTTCGCTGAGACGCTCAGCGCTCGCCAGTGGTGGTGGCTGGGGTTCGTCGTCATCGTGAGCGTAGTCCCGGCGCTTCTCACCATGACCCCCTCGGCGGGGTTCGTACGCAGCTTGCTTGGTAACATGGGGCTCCCAGCTGAGGCTTTGCAGCTGGTAGTGGAGCTCCCGCCGGCGCTCGTCGCCTTCGCCTATGCGATGGCCCGCAGCATCCGTCGCCCGCTCGCCGGGTGACGTTCATTGATGTTCATGGTCGGCGCAGTCAGCGTGGCGATTTCAGCCCGCCTGGCGACGGCGGTCGGCGCGGCGCAGCGCCAGCAACGTCAGCGCGGAGTAGAGGGCGATCAGCCCGACGAGCGCCAGCCAGAAGCCGAGCAGATGCGCGGGCGAGCTGGCGTAAAACGCATCGTGCGCGTGGCCAGAGAAGGGGTCGCGTACCTGCGCGATGCTGCCGAGCGCCTGCATGCCCCAGCGCGAGGGCGCGATCCAGCTGATGATCGCCGCGCCGCTCTTGAGCGTGAAGATCACGTTGGCGAAGATGATCTGCGGCACCAGCAGCAGCGGAGCCAGGCTCACCGCGCGGTCGGCGTTGGGCGCCAGCGCCGAGACCATCAGCCCCATCGCCAGCCCCGCCAGCGAGACCAGCCACAGCGTCAGCAGCATCTCCGCGAACGCGCCCTGCTCGCCTGGCAGCAGGATGCCGTGCAGCGGGTAGCCTGAGCGCAGACTGACCAGCACAAGCAGGATGACGCTCTGCGCCAGCCCCAGCGCGCCCAGCACCAGCGCCTTCGAGAGCGCATACGGCGCGATGGCCAGATAGATCGCGCGCTCGCGCCGGTAGATTGGGCGCTCCTTGACGATCTCGCGCAGCGCGTTGATGATGCCGAACCACGCGGCGGAGCAGACCATGATGAAGAGCGTGCGCTGCGCGCCGAGGTCCGGCGGCGGCGACAGCCCCGGCGCGCTGGTCAGCTCGCGCACGATGTTGTGCGTGGAGAGCAGCGCCACCAGCGCCGCGATGATCGGCGCCTGGGCGAAGAGAATCAGCAGATTCATCTTGTCGCGCCGGAAGATCTCCAGATAGCGCAACGTCAGCAGCCAGAGCTGGCGCAGCTGGTCGGGCTGGCGGGCTGGCGGCAGCGGCGCACTGGCGCTATTCGCGCGCGGACGCGACTTATTCTCGGATTGCAGCCGCGGGCCAGCCACATAGCGCAGATAGTCGGGCGACTGGCGGAAGAGCGCCACCCAGTGGTCGGGGTCGCTGTGGATGGCGGCGAAGATGTCGGCGTAGTCATCCATCTGGAAGTGGTCGCGCATCGCCGCTGGCGCGCCGAAGTAGACCAGCCGCCCGCCCGGCGCCAGGAAGCAGATATAGTCGCACAGGTCAATGTGCTCCATCGTGTGCGTCGTCAGGATGATCGTCTGCCGGCGGTCGGCCAGCGCACGCAGCATCTGCATGATGTGACGGTCGAGCGCCGGATCGAGGCCAGAGGTCGGCTCATCCAGCAAGAAGATACCGGGCCACGCCAGCAGCTCCACTCCGATGCTGACGCGCTTGCGCTGCCCGCCGCTCAGCCGCCCGATCAACTGACGCCGCTGCGCCTGCATGTCAATGTCTTCGAGCGTCTGGTCAATGCGCGCGCTGATCTGCTCGTGGGTCAGGCTCTCCGGCAGGCGCAGGCGCGCGGCATAATAGAGCGCTCGTTCGACGGTCAGATACTTGTGGATGATGTCATCCTGCGGCACATAGCCCTGCGTCTGGCTGAAGAACGCCAGCTCGCGGTAGAGGTTGCGCCCGTTGTAGAGCACCGTGCCTGATTCTGGGGGCCGCTGGCCATCGAGCGCGCCCAGCAGGGTCGTCTTGCCCGCGCCTGAGCTGCCGACGATGGCGACGAAGGCGCCCGGTGGGATGCTCAGCGAGATGTCGTCGAGCACGGTCTTGCGCGTGCGCCCGAAGAGTCCTTCGCCCACCGTCTCGCGCAGGTGGATCGCGTCCACCTGGATGGAGCGCAGATCGTCGGACTGGACGAGTCCCGCGCCGGTTAGCACGAAGCTGCTCTGGCCCAACTGCGCCTCGGCGCCGGGCGCCAGCTGTGCCTGCCGCACCGCCAGCCCATTGACGAAGATTGGGCGGCTCTGGTCCAGATTCTCCAGCGTATACGTGCCATCCGCCGCGCGGCCCAGCCGCGCCTGTCGCGGCGCCACCAGCGGATCATCGAGCGCGACATCGCACTCCACCGCGCGGCCCAACGTCAGCGATTCGCCCGGCTCCAGCGTCAGGACACGGCGCGGCGCGGCGTCGGGGGTAGCATCGTCTGGCTGGGGGCCAGTTATGGAGACGTCAGTGGAGATGTCCGCTGCGCGATCATCCTGTGCGTCTGATGACATGTGTGCGCTTCCCTGGTCATCTGAGTGCCGTTCGCTCTATACCAGAGGAAAACGCATAATACAGACCAGCTTACGCGGGAAGCTTACGGGCGGCTAAAGCCGCAGCTACGTGACGTTCCGCCGCAAAGCCTGCCTCCGCAGGCTGGAACCCCAGGCCGCGCAGGCGGCCTTCGCGGCCCGCAGGCCACCTAGCCTGCGGCTTCAGCCGCCTGTCCCCACCGCGCCACGCGATCACTCGATCACCACGTGAATTGTCATAACCCGCCCGCGTAAACCGACGCTACGCCTGAATTTCCACCGTCGCGCCGATGCCGATCCAGCCGTAGAGCGCGCCAGAGGCGGCGACTGGCAGGTTGACACAGCCGTGGCTGCCCGTCTCGTAGGTTCCATCGGGGTCGGTATGCGGCACGTTCGTGCCGGGGCCGAACTCGTGTCGCCAGCCCGCTGAGTGCAGGTAGAAGCCGCCCGCCTTGAAGAGCATCGCGAACTGGACGTATTCGGGCGTGTAGTAGTAGGGCGAGCCGACCGGCCACGGCGAATAGAACCAGACGTTCGATTCCTTCATCATGATGTGGAACGTGCCTGTTGGCGTCGGCAGTTGCGGCATGCCTGTCGTCACGGGCGTAGAGAGTATCAGCTGGCCATCCTGATAGGCCCACAGCCATTGTTTCGTGATGCTCACCAGCACGAATTGTCCGGCCACGTTGATGGCAGGAGAGGCGGGGATCGTCACCGTCTGGCGCGTGGCGGAGCAGGGGCAATTCTTGACCGGCTCAGGCCGCGGCGCGCGCTGGCTGAGGGCGTTTGGCTCGGCTGGCTCGACCAGCGTAATCACCCGCGGCGGGAAGACCGATGTGGGCGCGGTGACCGCGACATGCTGCGCGCTGGCAAAGCGCTGCGCCGTGATCGCCGCGCCCGCGCCGATGGCCGCCAGCAGGGCCACCACGCAGACGACGAGTACACTCGCGCGCAGCAGCCGCGTCAGACGGGTGGCTCCGGCGCCTGTCGCTGGGCGCTCCGCTGGCGAGGTCTGTGGCGTATCTGGCGTGTCTGGCATGGCGACGCTCCTTCCGGCGGCTGAGCGGCTCTCTGGCGCGTGAGCGCTGAGCGAACGACGACGCGCCCGCTCGCTACCACTATAGAACGAGCGAGGGCTGCAAAACACAACAGCGGCTCGCGCGGGCCATCCGCACGCCGCGCGCCGAATAGCGGGCGGCGATCAGGGGACGATGATGACGGTCGCGCCGATGCCAATCCAGCCGTAGAGCGCGCCCGCAGCGTCCACAGGCAGATTGACGCAGCCGTGGCTGCCGGTCTCCCATGTGCCATCGGGATCGGTGTGAGGGACGTTGGCGCCGGGGCCGAATGCATGCCGCCACGCGGCTGAATGGAGATAGAAGCCGCCGGAGCGGAAGAGCATCGCGTAGTCCACATGCTCTGGCGTGTAGTAGTAGGGCGAGCCGTAGGGCCACGGCGAGTAGAACCAGACGTTCGACTCTTTCATCGTGATGTGGTAGGTTCCGGTCGGCGTGGGAAGCTGCGGCATGCCGGTCGTCACGGCGCTGGCCATCACCAGCCGCTGATCCTGATAGGCCCA
>JAICVT010000059.1 GCA_025935235.1 Ktedonobacterales bacterium
CTGATTGGCAGGCGCGGCGCCCCACACAAAGGAGTGGTTGGTATGCGCGGTTCGTTCTGGCGTCCTCTGACTCCGCGACTTTCCCCGTATCGGCCGCCGTGGCGATTCGCCGTTCACGCAGCCTGCCTCAGCGCGCTCGGCGTCGCCTGCGTCCTCGTCGGCGTTTGCGGGCAGGTCACGCCGCCCAAAGCATCGGCCTCCGTCCAGCCCACGCGCGCTGATCCAACCGCATCCTGCGATGGCATGCGACAGTTGCTGACGTCGCATAATGCAGCGCCGACGCCGACGATGCCGCCCGGTGGCCATTGGGCGTATACGATACAAGAACTGGGGCCGCTGCCACGCCAGACCACCTGGCCCGCTGGCGCGACGCTGCGCTTCTCGTTCTGTGCCATGCGCGCCCAGACGACCACCGACACGCAGGCGCAGGCCGAGCGCATCACGACACAGCTTCTCGGCCCATTCGAGACCCTGGCGGCTACCTCGCAGGCGATGAATGCGCTCAATACCCAGGCGCAGGCAGCCAGCAATAGCACGCCCACCGCTAGCGTCACACCCGGCCCAGTCGCCGTCAGTGCGCCCACCCTCACGACCAATACACTGGCGGGCGTTGATGTGTCTACGGCCCTGAAATTGCCGACCACGCCGACGACAGGCTACTACGTCTATGTGACACGCGTGGCCTCCCCTGGCGCCGGCACGCGTGTGGAGGATGAATCCTTCGGCATCATCCAGCTTCAGGTAGCATAGGGACGCCCCCACCCCCAGCCCCTCCCCCGCTTTGCGGGAGAGGGGGGCCAGAGGGCTGTGGAGCTGGCGCGACGCTTACCGCGACAGCGCGCCTGCTCGCGTCCGCACTGGCAGCGTCAGCGCCACCTCGACGCGGGCGCCCGCATGCTCCAGCCGCTCCTTCAGGTGCGCGGTGACGTCGTCGGGGCCACGTGGCGCGCCGTCCCAGACGATCAGCCCGCCCAGCGCGGCCGCGGGATCGCTCGGTGAGGCCTCGTGCGCCAGCCGCTGCGCCTCGCTCACGATCATCTCGTTGGCGGAGCGAAACGCGTCATCGGAGCCGCGCGGAAAGTCGAGCGTCAGCAGATCATCGCTGGCGCGCGCCTCCTCGATCAGCGACCAGTAGAGCGACTTCCAGCGGCCCGGACGGTCAGTCACCGAATCGTCCAGAAACCACTCTGCGCGATAGGGGAGAATGATGCGGCGGCGCAGGCCATGCTCGCGCGCCACTCGCAGCGTCAGCAGATCGGCGCCGCAGGCGGCGGAGCTGACGATGGTGGTCGCGCCGAGCCGCTCCAGGGCGGCGGCGATGGTGTGCGCGGTCTGCTGGCGGCGCCCCAGGGGGAAGCGCGGTGGCTGCGCGCCGGACGCGTCGATCCGGCGGCCCGCGACGGCGACGATCATGTGTCGAGTCCTCATGCTGGAGGCGCTCGGTCGCTTCCTCGCTGGGAGCGGCTCAGGCGCGGATCGGCAGGCGCCCGTCGGGGGATCAGGAACGCCAGCGGCGTCGCGTCACGACCTGTCACGACGCATCGTGGCGCGCGGCCCGACGATCCTCAACAATACGAACGCCACCAGCGACAGGTTGTCACGCTGGCGGCGTATGGAGTGGGAGGTATGGGATGGTGGGCGATACAGAACTCGAATCTGTGACCTCCACGATGTCAACGTGGCGCTCTAACCAACTGAGCTAATCGCCCTCAGTACCGCGAAGTCTAGCACACGCGGGTGGGGGTGTCAAGCCGGGCAAAGCCGCATGTTTCCCCGGCCAATGCCGCGTAAATGCCGCATGAATGGCGCGCGCATGCCTGAGCGTATGCCGGAGCGCGGACGAGCGCAGAGCAGCGGCGCCAGGACCTCTGTGGCAAGCGCGCCGCCCAATCTTCCTGCTCGATTTGGCGCGAGCGGCCATCTGGCGTATGCTCAGGGCAGTGATGCGGCCAACGGGTCCCAACGGGCCAATGACGGGGTGTGGCGCGCCACGACACGGCAGGATGCAGTTGGACTGGCGCTGGTGGCCAGCGGTGGAGAGCGACAGTATGGGCAGAAACGGTTCCAGTGGGGATTGGGGAGCGCCCAGAAGCACGTATGGCTCTGGCTCCAACGGGCGCGGCGGATCATCGCCCGACAACGACCGGCGCGGCTCGCGCACCCGCATGAGCAGCTCGCAGATTACCTCGGCCCTCAAGGAGGCTCAGCAACTCCAGCAGGAGGGGCGCGTCGGCGAGGCAGTGGCGATCTGCGAGGAGCTGCTGGAGAGCGGCGTGGATCGTCCCGACGTCCACTACTTCCTTGGCTGGCTCTGCCAGGAGGCCGACCGCTGGCAAGACGCCGCATCTCAGTTTGAGCTGCTGCTCGACGACCCCGAATATGCGCTCTCCTGCTATTATGCGCTGGGCCAGTGCGCTCGGGCGCTCGGCCAGGTGGAAGACGCCGCGCGCTACTTCGATGAGGCGGTTGATCGCGTCAATCTGGATGTGCTGGCCCAGGATGAGTGCGACCAGCTCCTTCAGCTCTGCCAGGAGGCCGCTGAGGCCCACCGCGACATGCGGGACAGTGAGGGCGCCGAGACGATCTTCTCGGCGCTGCTGGGCTACCTGCGCAGCCAGGGCTGGCAAGAGCAGGTCGCCGAGGTCGAGCAGATGATGCGCGAGACGCTGGGGACCAATCCGCCCGCGCCGCGCCGCAAGCGTGACGCCAGCGCGTCGCGCAACCTCAGCGAGAATATTCCGCACCGCGCGGATGGCCGTGGCACGGGCGCGCCCGCCGCTGGCGCCGCCGCCGCGAATCTGCTCAGCGCCTCGCGTCCGGGGGTGGCGCCTGATGACCTCGGCGCGCCCGTCGCGCCCGTGGCTGAAGACCCATTCGTTGCCGCCGCGCAGGTGGGCGCACAGGCCATCAATCCGCTGAACGATCCGGCGGGGTTCGCCAATGCGCCGACCGAGGGGCCGTTTGGCGGCGGGATGGCCGGGGTGTTCGGCGCGCCGCCTCCCGGTGGCGTGGCGCGCGGGCCGCTGTTTGGTGGCGAGTCCATCAACGCGCTCAATGATCCCGCTCTGCTCGACGGCGCCGACCCGCTCAGCCGCATCATCGAGGGGTTGGCTGGCCCGCAGGCTGGGCTGCGCGCCAGTCTGGAGTTCTTGCCGCCCCAGCAGCGCGCGCTGGTGGCGCAGGCCGTGCGCGAGATCGAGAACTACATCGGGCATGGCCTGCTGACCGCCGCCATCGAGCAGTGCATGCGCGTGATGGAGATCGCGCCGCAATACCTCGACATTCATGTGCTGCTGGCCGAGATCTACGTGCGGCAGGGCAAGATCGAGCAGGCGGCGCCGAAGTATGTCATCCTGGCCGAGCAGTACCTGATGAGTGGGCGCATTGATTCGGCCATCGCCACCTATCGCCGCATCTTGCAGCTCGAGCCGAACAACCTGCCCTTCCGCATCAAGCTGATCGAGCTGCTGATCCAGGAGGGGCGCTCGGATGAGGCGCTGACCGAGCGCATGGCGGCGGCGGAGGCGTATCTGCGCGCGGGCTATGCCGACCGCGCCGTGCAGGAGTATGAGCAGGCGCTGGTGGCGTGGCCAGGCAGCGTGCCGGTGCGCCTGAGCTATGCCAACGCCTTGATGCGCGCGGGCAAGGCGGCGCAGTCGGTGGCGGAATACCAGCGTGTGCTGCAAGTGGACCCCGGCAACGTGCTGGCGCTGGCACGCTGGCAGATCGCGCTGGCCTCCGGCGTGGGCATCGCGCCGGGGATGAGCGCGCCGGGCGTTGGCTCTGGCCGCGTGACCGAGCTGGAGACGCTGGGTCGCCTGCTGCGCGCCCTGCGCGCCGAAAACTTCCGCAGCTACGACGACATCGTGCGCGAATATGTACAGGCGCTCGACAAATCCATCAGCAATGCCAACCTGCGCTATGCGCTGGGCGAGGTTCACCTGACGGCAGGCCGCCAGCAGGAGGCGCTGACCGCGCTGCAGCAGATCACCGCTATACCCGGCTTCGAGGCGCTCTCTCGCTACGCGCTGGGCCAGGCCTATCTGCTCTCCGGCGACCAGCTCAACGCCGCCAGCGCGGTGCGCGAGCTGGAGGAAGCCGCCGCGCTGGTGCGGCGCAATCCGCCGGAGCCAGCGGTCTGGTCGGCCCGCCCGCGCGCCGAGAGCGAGGAGCGCCTCTCGCCCGAGATTGAGATCTCGACGCTGCTGGCGCGCGCCTATCAGCAGTCGGGGCAGGTGGCGCAGATGCAGGCGACGCTCGACAAGGTCAGCCAGCGCCGCGCCCACAACGATGAGGTCTACACGCTGATCGCCGAGGTCTCGGCGCGGCGGCCCGACGCGGCTGGCCAGCTTCAGGAGTACGCGCAACTCGCCAAGCAGTTCCGCGCCAACCGGCAGGTAGAGAACGCCGTGCTGGTGCTGCGCGAGATGGAGCGGCTGTCGCCGGATGATCCAGCCGTGCATAGCGAGTTGGCCGACATCCAGATCACGCGCGGCCAACTGGAGGAGGGCGCATCCGAGCTGCGCGCGCTGGCCGACATCTACATGCGGCGGGGCGCGCTGGCTGAGGCGGCGCAGGTCTACCAGCGGCTGGCCGAGATCGCCTGGACGGCCAGCGCCCACGAGGAGGCGCTGAACCTGCTGCGCCAGGCCATCCTCTACGCCGCCGACGATATGTCGCTGCGTCACCAGTTCGTGCAGTATTGCCTGGAGATCGGGCGGCACGCCGAGGCGGCGGAGCAGCAGACAGTCATCGCGCGCTACTACTTCGCCAGCCGCCAGTCGCGCGAGGCGGTGGCGGCCCTGCAACAACTGATCGCGATGGACAAGCTGAACTTCGAGGCCTACGACCTGCTCGGCCAGACCTACTACTCGGTCGCCGAGTATGAGCAGGCCGCGCGCGTCTATCGCAATCTGGCCAAGGTGGACCCCACCAACCAGCTCGCCCGCGTGCGCCTGCAAGAGCTGGCCGCCGTCCGCTCGCAGGGCTAGCCGCGGCAGGGTGAGGGAGCGGACGCATGCGGGTTCTCTGCTCCACCGGGGTATTCACGCGCACGTCCGATCCGCTCAACTATGCGGCGATCCTGCGCTATGGTCCCCAGTTCGCCGCGGATGGCGCGGATGGGTTCGAGGTCATCTTCTATCCAGGCTGGTATGCGGCGCAGGAGGAGGTGGCCCGCGCGCTGCGCGCCTCAGCGCTGGACTTTCCCGCTGTCCACACCGAGAAGAGCATCGGCGAGGCCTTCGGCGGCGAGCGCGACAAGCAGGAGCAGGGTGTCAGCCGCTTCGAGCGCAACTGCGCGTTCGCCCGGCAGATCGGCGCGCGGCTCGTCGTACTCCATCTGTGGGGCTTGCCGCACTCCGATAGGCGCCTGGAGCGCAACCTGCGCGTGCTGCCGCGCTGCCTGGATATCGCCGAGCGCCACGAGCTGGAGTTGGCCATCGAGACGATCCCCTGTACCGTCGCCGATCCACTGACCAACATTCGGCGCGTCATCGAGCGCGACGCTCGCGCGTGTGTCGCGCTCGATAGTGAGTTTTTGTCGCTGCACGGCCAGCTCGACGCCGTCTTCGAGGCCGACTGGCTCTGGCAGACGCCACTGGTCAGGCATGTCCACCTGAAGGACTATGACGGCGGCCCGGTCGCTGGCGCGGCGCGGCGCTATCTGCATCCCGGCGATGGCCAGATCAACTTCGCGCGCTTTCTGCGACGCCTGCGCGCGGCGGGATTCGATGGCGCGCTGAGCCTGGAAGCGCGTGGTATTGACGGCGAGAACAACGTCGAGGCCGCCCGCATCCGGGCCAGCCTGCGACTGATCGCCGACCTCGCGCGTGAAGCCTGACGCGAGGCCTGATGCGAGCGCGGCGACGGTTTGAGGTCGCGTGGTTGCGCATCAGTCGGTTTGCGGTTGTCAAGCGTACCTGCCGCGCAAAGTGGCGCGCAAGTTGCGCTCTTGCTTCACTGTGTCGCGCGGAGGAGCGCGACGAGATCGCGCACGCGCGACGGTGAGCGCCGAGGCTGGCCGGGATGCCGCGCGATGATACATGGATGAGGAGAGGATCTCCATGCAGGATGATTACGACATGAACCGCGACATGGACCGCGACATGGATCGCGACGATGACCACGACACAGACCTGGGCGCCGAGGGCATGAAGCACGAGTCCGGTGGGACGATGCGCAAAGCCGGTGGCAAGGTCGAAGAGGCCTGGGGCAAGCTGACCGGCCAGGATGACGTTGAGGCATCGGGCAAGGCCAAGCAGGTGCAGGGCGAGGCCGAGAAACTCGTCGGCAAGGTGCAGAGCAACACCGATGACCGGCTTGACGACATTGACGATCGGCGTGAAGAGCGGCGCGACGACCTGCTCAACAACGACTACTAGTGCGCGCTGGTAGACGCTAGCGCCCCGCGTGGGCGCGGATACGCACGGATACGCAAACGGATACGCACTATGCGCCGGAGGGTCAGCCACAGCACCGTGGTTGGCCCTCCGGCTCGTTCGCTTGCGGCGCGCCGCTAACCCGCCTGCCCGCGCAATTCAGATGCTATACTGCGACAGCGCGAGCCGACGACGCTCGCCGATCTTCTCCAGCATCCGCATCCAGTGGCAGGGCTTTGTCGCATGAGTCTCATTGGTGTCGCCGGGCATGTGGACCACGGCAAATCAACTCTCGTCACCGCCCTCACTGGCATTGATCCTGACCGCCTGGCCGAAGAAAAAGCCCGCGGCATGACGATTGACCTCGGCTTCGCGTGGCTCACGCTGCCCAGCGGGCGCGAGGTGAGCGTGGTGGATGTGCCGGGGCATGAGGCCTTCATCAAGAACATGCTGGCGGGCGTCGGCAGCCTGGATGTGGCGCTGTTGGTGATCGCCGCAGACGAAGGCGTCATGCCGCAGACGGCGGAGCATCTCGCGATCCTCGACCTCTTGCGCGTGCGCAGCGGCGTCGTGGCGCTCAACAAGGCCGATCTGGTCGAGCCAGACTGGCTGGAGTTGGTGCGCGAAGAGGTCGCCGACGTGCTTGCGCCGACCTCGCTGGCGGGCGCGCCAATCATCGCCTGCTCCGCTGTGACGGGCGCCGGGCTGCCTGAGCTGCTGGCCGCGCTCGACGCCGCGCTCGATCAAGCGCCCGCGCGGCGCGATCTGGGCCGCCCACGCCTGCCGGTGGATCGCGTCTTCACCATCACCGGCTTTGGCGTGGTGGTGACGGGCGCGCTGGCCGATGGCACACTGGCGCTCGGCCAGGAGGTCGAACTGCTGCCGTCTGGGCGGCGTGCGCGCATCCGCGGACTGCAAGCGCACAAGCGCAAGATCGAGCTTGGCGAGCCGGGCGCGCGGCTGGCGGTCAACCTGGCGGGAGTGGAGAAGAGCGAGCTGGCGCGCGGCGACACGCTCAGCCTGCCGGGGCGCCTGCGCACGACGCGCACGCTAGATGTGCGGCTGGAGGCGCTGCACGCCGCGCTGCGCCCCATCGCCCACAACGCGTTGCTCGATCTCTACCTCGGCGCCTCAGAGGCGCAGGCGCGTGTCATCCTGCTGGACGCGCCTGAGTTGGGGCCGGGCGAGGCGGGCTGGGCGCAGTTGCGGCTGGCGCGGCCTTTCGTCGCGGCGCGCGGTGATCGCTTCATCGTGCGCACGCCCTCGCCCAGCGAGACGGTCGGCGGCGGAGTGGTGGTCGAGCCAGTCGCGCGCCGCCATCGCCGCCATGATCCCGCCACCCTGGCGCGGCTCGAATTGCTGGCGCGCGGCGACCCCGCCGAGGTGACGCTGGCCGCGCTACGTGGCGCGCCGCGCAAAGATGCGAAGGACGCGAAGGATTCGCCAGCCACCAGATCATCCTCCGCGCCGACGCCCAAAGCTCCGCGCGCCACAGCCTTCGCCGGGCAGAGCGAGGCCGATCTGGTTCGAGCCACGGGGCTGCCAGCCGAGGATGTGGCCGAGGCGCTGGCTGACCTGCTGGCGCGCGAGCAGGCGCGGCGGCTGGGCGCGCTGTGGTATGCCGAGAGCGAGTGGCTCCGGCTGCGCGAGGCGAGCGACGCGACGCTGGCGGCCTATCACGCGCGCTACCCACTGCGGCCAGGGATGCCGCGTGAAGAGTGGCGCGCGCGCCTGGGCGTCGCCCCGCGCGAGGCGGCGGAGGTGACGCTAGCGCTGGCGGCGGAGGGTGCGCTGGCCGAGGCGAGCGTGGCGGGCGCGGGTGGCGCTGAGCGCGGCGGCTGGCTGCGGCTGCCCACGTACCGCGCCGAGCCAACCCCCGCCCAGCGTGAGGCCATCGCGGCGCTGCTGGCGCGCTTCCGCGCCGCGCCCTTCGCGCCGCCGACGCGCGCCGAAGTCGAGGACGCGCTGGGACCAGAGCTGACGCAGGCGCTGCTCGACCGCGGCGACCTGGTGAGGGTCGGCGAGGGCATCCTGCTGGAGCCAGCCGCGCTGGATGAGGCCGCGCGCCGCGTGCTGGGCCACCTGCGCGCCCACGAGACGATCACCGTCGCCGAGGCGCGCGACCTGCTCGACACCACCCGCAAATATATGCTGGCGATCTTCGAATATCTCGATGACCAGCGCGTCACCGAGCGGCGCGGCGACGACCGCACACTGGGGCACGGAGCCGCCGCCGCTCAGGCTCGCCTCGACCTCCAGCGCTGAGCGATGTCAGGCTCTATCTGACGAATAGCCCCAGCCCCTCGTATGAGCGCCTGTTCAGGCGCCGCATCGTGAGCAAGCCGCGCGCCATTGCGTAGTGAGAGACAAAGGAACGGTGGCGCGGCGTGCGCCGCGGCGATGTCACACTGGACGCTGCGCGTCTCTACACGCCAGCAACGCCGCGAGTGCGGAAGAGGCTAGCGGCCAACTCCAGCCGGGTGGGTCGAGGAGTGAGCGATGCGCGGACGGTATGCGCGGGCGCTCTTCGCCTGCATGGGCGTCGTGGGCGTTCTCGGCGCCGTGGGCGCGTTGCTCGCCTGTGACCCGTTCCATCGCGACTACCCGGGAATGGCGCCCAATCCGACACCACCCGCGATTCGTGCGCCGGGCTTTCTCCCGCTGCCTGACCTGCCAGGCGTCATCGAGAGCCCGCCATTTCGACAGAACAACGGCGCGTACCAGATTCTCTCACAGCAAATTGTCCCTGACTCGCATTTTGAGATGTCGGTGTCCTGGCTGGATGGAACGGACCGCCGCGACATCGCGCTGAAGTACCCCTGCGACGATGGGCAAACCGCGGTCAGCGCCGATGGCCTGTGGCTGGCCTGCCTCGTCAACGGCGCGCCGTATGGCGAGGATAGTTATCTGGAAGTCGCGTCGCTGAGCGCCAGCGGCCCACCCCGACATGCCGCCATACGGCTGGATGCGGCGACCGACTATCGCCTGCCAGTGTGGGCGCCAGATGGGACATATCTGGCGCTGATGCGCAGCCCGCACAAGACCGACATGACCGGAGCCTGCTCGGTACAGATTTTCGCCCTGTCCAGTGACTACTCCAGCGCCACCCTGCGAACGACACTGACCGCCAGTGATCCCTCGGCATGCGCGATAGCGCGGCTGGGCTGGTCGAGCGATGGCGCGCGACTGCTCATCCTGGCGTACGCGCCGGTGAAGCCTGACGCGAATGGCAGCATCGCGCGTGGGCCATTACTGGTAGATACCCAGGTTCCTGTGGGCGCGTTGCTTCAGGCCGGGACAAGCGCCGTGACGATTCCCGCCGCCGACTTCACGTCGCTCGGCCGCCTTGCTGACTCCGGGAGTAACGCCGGGGGATTCCACCCGTACGCCTTCCAGTACGCCTGGAACCCTGTTTCGGGCGCACTGGCCATCATCAGCGGTGGCTCTCTCTTTACCCGAACTACGGCCCAGGCCCAGATCGTGGAATACCTGCCTGGCCAGCGCGCTACGCAGACACTGTTCACGCTGCCGTTGACAGGCTTCAAGAACTTCACGCTCGTGGGGCTTGACTGGTCATCTGACGGATCGAGCCTGCTGGTTGGCGTCGGTGGGATCATGTGCGGCGAGTGCGGAGTCGGCGTCCAGAACTGGTATCTCTATACGCCTGGCGATCAGTGAGGTGACACAAACTCGGGCCAGGTGTAGACGTTGAGGCGGCGGGCCGCGCGCTCGCGGCGCTGCCCACTACGCGCGCTCCAAGCTCAGGATCATAAACATCGGGAAGGCGTAGTCTGGTGGCAGCAGCGTATCGGGGCGGCGGGTGAAACTGCCCTCCGGTGTCGGCACATCAATCAGCCTGCGCAGCCGCCAGCTCGCGCCGAGCGCCGCATCGAGATACTGGGCGAGCGTGCGCTGATAGAAGCTGACGGCGACCCCCTGCTCCGCCATGCCGCGATAGCTGTATTTGCCCGCCGCGAAATAGTCCTTCACATGGCTGCGCAGCACGTAGGAGTACGGATTGTTGAGCGAGAGGACGAAGCGGCCAGCGGGTTCGACGGCCTCGGCGACCGCGCGGAAAAAGCCCTGCTCGTCGGCGATGTCATTCAGCGCCAGATGGCTCACCGCCAGCTCGAAGCGCCCCAGCGCGGCGGGCAGCGGCTGGCTGAGATCGGCGACGGCGTAGCGAATCGGTGGGCTGGCGGGGTCAGCGGCCCGGTCGGCGGCCAGGCGGCGCTGGGCCAGCGCGATCAACTGGGCGGAGAGATCAACACCCGTCACCACCGCGCCCCGTCGCGCCAGGATGCGCGCCAGATAGCCCTCGCCACAGGCGGCGTCGAGCGTGCGGCGCCCCGCGACCTCGCCCAGCTCCGCCAGCAGCGGCGCCAGGGTCAGATCGCGCGCTGGGTCGGCCTCGCGCTCGGCGACCATCTCCGCATAGCGCTCAGCGTAGGGATCGTAGTCCGCTGGCTTGGACGGCGGCATAGTGCGCTCCCTGGCTGCTCGAGGCGAACGAGATATCCCGCGTCTCTCGTCGTCTATCGTAGCATCAGCCGCGCCCTGAGAACGAGGTGGAGCGAGCCGAGAGCGAGCTGGAAGCGCCAAAGCTGAGCGGTTGCGGTTGACAGGGTCAGCAGCGCCGTGGTATTCTCTCTTTGCTGCGCGAGCAGCCTTGACTACGCTGGACCCGTAGTGTAGCGGCCTAACCCGCCGGCCTGTCACGCCGGAGATCGCGGGTTCGAACCCCGTCGGGTCCGCCTGGAGCAAACCGACAAGCGCTTGCATGTGTGGGACCCGGCCATCTCGCCGCGACCCGCTTCTTTGTAGCTGCTCCCCGCCTCTGCCCGCCGCTCGCCTGGCTGGCGGCGCCGCCAGACGCATGTGGCCATCTGGCTAGGTCAGCGCCGCTTTGATGACGCGCTTGGCCCTGCGCGCCGCGCCCAGCCCTTTGCGCTTGAGGTAGCCTGGCGCCCTGCGCGTCGGCTGCGCAGCCGTTGGCTGAAGCGGCGCGTGCGCCTGGGCCATGCGCTGCCCCGCGCGCTGCTCGATGCGCTCCAGGCGCGCACTGAGCAGCTTGCCAACCACCTCGGCGCTGAAGCCGTCCTGCATGTCGCGCTGGGCCTGCTTGACCAGCCGCTCGCGCCACTGCTGGTCGAGCCAGAGCGCGCGCATTTTGCGCGCGGCGTCGTCGAGGTCAGGCTCAGCCCAGATGGTTCCGGCGGGATACGGACCCGCGAGCGCGGCTAGCGGCTTGAGCTGGTAGTCCACCAGCGCCGAGTTCTGGTGCGACATGAACTCCATGTTGCCGCTCCATCCCGTCGCCACCACCGGTTTTCCCAGCGCCATGCACTCCGCCAGGCCGAGGCCAAAGCCCTCCGCGCGATGCAGCGACAGATAGGCGTCGCACGAGCTGAGCAGCGCATGCCGCTGGGCATTGCTCAGCGTGCCATCATAGAAGGTCACGCGAGCGCCCTCCGCCGCCTCGCGCATCGTCAGGTACTGATCGGGGAAGCGGTCGCCGTGCATAGACTTGACGAAGAGGCGCACCGGCTCATCAGGACTGAACGCCCGCATGAACGCCTGGATGGCGCCAACCGGATTCTTGCGCTCGCGCACGCTGGAGAAGTCGAACGAGAGCAGGTAGACGAACTCATTGGGGTCCAGGCCAAAGAAGGCGCGATCAGGCTGCGGCGGCGGCACGCTGATGACGTGCGGCATGACCACCACCGGTATCGGCGACTTCGGGCTGATGGCGCGCGCCATGAACTGGCTGCCCACCCACACTTCGTCCAGCAGGGCAAAGCGATCGCTCCACTCCTCCGGAAAGTCCAGCGTCTCCCAGGCCCAGACGCCGATCTTGTAGGAGCCAGCGCGCGTCGGCTCAGGAATGCGCTCGATCACCTTGAGCAGCGTGTCGGCGTTGACATGCAGAATCTTGACGCCGCCTGGCAGCACGCCACTCAGCGATGCGTCCTTCACATAGGCGTCACTCCGCTTGTGATAGGCGATGTCGGAGATGTCTACCATGTCAACGGAGTAGCCCTGCTGCTGGAGCGCCGCGATGTAGCCGCGCGCGGCCTCCCCCAGCCCCAACTCTGAGGTCAGATAGCCGAGATAGGCGATTGGCTGGCGCTCTCCTCGCTCGCCCCGTGGCGGCTCCAGCAGCGCGGGCAGCAGATCATTCTCCCGGACGCCATACTCGCGGATCCAGACCATCACCTCATCAACAGAACCCTGGCCAAACGCCGCATAGACATCCGACCGCATCTCGAACAGCACTTCGATGTAGTGGGGGAAGCGGCGCCCAATCTCGTATTTGCGCAGCCACTCGCGGAAACTGCCAGGCTCCAACCCACGCAGCGACGTGAAGGTGATGCCCTGCTTGATGGCGACGCGGCACGCCTCGTAGCAGACCATGTCAAAACGACAGCCATCGTCGAATGTGAGGGGCTGGCGGTGGAGCAGTTGGCACTCCAGATAGCCGTGGGCTAATGCCGCGCGCTGATAGGCATCCACCAGTGGCGCCAGTACGGGCTGACCGTTGGCGGCGCATGCGCTCAGGTCGCAGGTCAGCCGCCGCGGCTCGGTCGAAGTCAGGCGCCCAAAGTAGAGCGAGGTGAGCGGGGCGCCATTCAGCTCGACCGAGCCATCGGCGCGTGTCGCCAGCGCGCGCTCCACCAGATTCCAGCACGCGACCTGATAGCCGCTGTGATCCAGCACACGCAGATCGGGCCACAGATAGGGCGCGCTATCGAATTGTTGCATGAAGGCGGCCAGGTCGTTGCCCGCCTCCACCTGCTGCAGTCCCTCGAACCAGTCGCGCCACCAGGCGAGCAGCGCCCGCGCGCTCGGCGCCGCGCGCAGCGCTACCAGGTCGAGGTTCAGCACGCGCCCGTGGCCCACCACGTCGGCTGGCCCGGCCTGCGGAGCGGGCGCGCGGCGTGGCGTGGTCAGCAGCGGCGTCAGCACACCCGCCGCGCCCTGCTCCAGCAGGACCAGCAACTCGGTGAACGGACGATAGACCAGCGAGTAGGCGGAAAGGTAGATGACGATCTCATCGCCGTCGGCAAAGTGGCGCTCAAAGCAGGCGGGCTGTGTCGCTTCCAGCACATCGGCTTCGTCGTAGCGCAGCCAATAGCGGGCCAGCGCATCGTCGGCGAAGAGCTCGCTGACCGCGCGCGTCTCGATCTTCGACGCCTGATCGAGCGCTTTGGGGCGCGGCCCTTCATCCAGCAGCCAGATCGTGGCATGCGCGGCGGGGTGATGCTCCACCACTGATTCGCAGAGCAGCAGCGCCTGCGCCGCATCTCGCCGCATGCACATGGTAAAGAAGCGTATCTGCCGCGGAGGCGCATCTCCCTGCGTATCGCCCCGCACATTCCTCTGAACCGTCTCCTGGGCGGTTCCTGTCGAATCTGTCTCGCTGCTCACGCTCGTGCCATCCTGTATATTCTAGGGTCGTGTCGGCCTCGACTGGCCCCGGTCTCGCTCTCGCCGTATCGCGCGAGTCATCGGCGGTCACAGATGACCCCGAACCTCGGTCCCACACGCGCATCCCTGCCGCGCAGTATGAGCATGTTTGTAGCTCGCTGGCAGTCACTGCCGCCAGGATACCGCCCCGGTGTGCGCGGCGTTGTAGGCGCAGGTCAGCCCATGCAGGCTGCTGATGCGCTCGAAGGGCAGCGCGGAGACGCCCATCACCAGCTGACCGTCGGCGCGCTCGGGCGGCAGGAAAAAGATGCTGCTCTGAACCGAGCCGCCGAAGATGTTCGCGTGGTTGCGGGTGAAGTTGTCCGGATTGAAGGTCGGCCAACTGTAGAGCCAGGCGCTATAGCCCTGGCTCAGCAGCAGAGCGGTGGCCGTCCAGGCGGCGCCCACGTCCTGGCAGTCTACCGAGATGTAGGGGCGCGCGCTGGCGATCAGCTCGCTGCCCCCGACCAGTGCGCGCCACTCCATCCCGTCGCACGAGAGGCGCAGCAGATCGCAGGAGGCGATGCCGAGCGCGTCGAGGTTCAGCGCGAGCTCAGCCTCGCGAGGCCGCGGGCGCCCGCCGCTGAAGATCGGATCGCCGCCACGCCCATCGGCCTCCGCGACCAGCGCCAGCGTGTCCGCCTCCAGCCGCTCGCTCCAGTCGGGATCAGCCGGGCGCACCTGGGCATCGAGCGTGGCCGGGTAGACCGAGACGCGCCGCACCTCGGTGCTGATGACGTTGCGCCTGAGCATCGGAGCCAGCGCCGCGGAGGTGAAGGCGTGCGTCTGGCCTGTCGCGCCCACCCGCCGGGCAATCGGGATCGCATAGGCGCCCACCGATGCGTCGGCGTCTATGGCGACGCCGCCCTCGCCAATCAGCCGCAGCAGGAAATCAACGTCCGCCTGTGCCCATTCTCCGTAGTGCTTCAGCGAGCGACTGAGCGCCGTCTCATCACTAGGAATCTCGAAGCCGCCATAGCGTGTGTTGACGGCCACAGTCCGTACGATCTGCAGCATCGTGTCTGTTCACTTTCCTGTCCGCTGAGCGGGCCGCTGGACGACGGGCGGTCGAATCGCGCTAGCCAGCGCGACTGGCGGCATGGCGCCGCGCCCGGCTAGTCGCCCTGCGCGCCATGAACGGCGTACCAGTGATAGTAGGATTGGTCCCGATCCTCGGTGACGAATGGGTCCGCGAAGTAGTTCTTCAGGTCTTGCCGCTGGCGGAAGAGCCGCCGCTGCTCCACTGTGATCGGCTCGCCATTCTGGTAGACAGCGTACTCCCAGGGGATCGTCCCAAACGTCTCCTGGCCGTTCTTGCTGCACTCGGCGATATACCAATTGCGCAGCACGAACGTCGCGGGCATGTCGCTGCCGTAGCGCTGAAGCTGGATCAACTGCGCGCCGCTGTCGAATCCGGAGAAATGATAGAAACGCAGCGGCACAGGCTCAGCCTCAGCCGCTTGCCGCGCGGGCGCGGTCGCCCGCACTGAGAAGCCACCCTCGAAGCCGCCGGTGACCTCGCGGGTCGAGAGATTCCAGGTGGCCACGTTGTAGCCAGGGTCGCGGACGATGTGGATGAAGGGGAACATCGCGGGCGCGAGGTCTATCCACTTCTGGTCGGTGAAGAACCCCTGCGCCTGCTCGGCATAGCAGTAGTCGTGCAGGCGGTCGCGCCACCAGTTCGCGAAGTAGCGACCATCCACGTCGTTGTGGACGCCGAGGAAGCCGAGGTTGTACACGCCATTGCGCAGGCAGCACAGCTCGTTGTCTTCGATGGCGTAGCGGATGGTGTCGGGCGCGAGCTGGTGCGGTGTGATCAGCACCGAGCCATGCGCAAAGCGGCTGATGAGATCGTCGAAGTGGTCGAAGACGGCAATGTCTGGGTCGAGGTAGAAGACCTGCTCGCAGTCCGGGCGCGCCAGCAGCATGCAGAGCGCATGTCCCTTGATGGCGGTGCAGATCTCGACGACCGAGTGTGAGAAGATCCACTGTTGCGGCTGATCCAGGTCGAGCGCGCTGATGTGGATGATCTCGTCGAAACATGGCTCGATCTCGCCCAGGCGCGAGGGAACCGTCTCGGCCATGAACACGATGAAGCGAGCGTCCGGATTGTGCCGCTTGAAGGTCTGCGCCAACACCCGAGCCTTGGGGATGTAGTTGGCCGTGATGCTGGTATAGAC
>JAICVT010000063.1 GCA_025935235.1 Ktedonobacterales bacterium
GCGCTGCCGCAGCATAGCGACGACTCCTCCATCTCCACCAGCTTCAGGCCGGGGATGGCCGCCAGCAGGGCGCGCGGCTGCGCGGTGATGCGCTGGGCGTGGGCCAGGTGGCATGGCTCCTGATAGGTCACTGTCAGCTCCAGCGGCTCGAAGCGGGTGTTCAGCTCGCCGCGCGCCAGCAAGTCGCCCAGTAGCTCGGTGATGTCGCGCACGCGGGCAGCGAACGCGCCGGCTCGCTCGCGCCAGCCGGGCCACTCCGCGAAGAGCTCGCCATACTCCTTGAGTGTTGAGCCACAGCCAGCGGCGTTGTTGACGATATAGTCCGCGCCGCTGGCCTCGAATGCCGCGATGTTGCGGGCGGCCAGCGCGCGGGCGCGGTCCATCTCGCCCGCGTGGATGGTCAGCGCGCCACAGCACTCCTGTGCGGCGGGCGCGACGACCGTGAAGCCATTGGCGTTGAGGATGCGGATCGTGGCGCGATCAGTATCGGCAAAGACGGAGGACATGACGCAGCCCGCGAAGAAGGCCACCCGCCCGCGCTGCGGGCCATCGGCGGGCGCGGCGTAGACCTCATCGCCCGGCGCGTAGAACTGGCCGGGCAGCGTGGGAGCGAGTGCCTCCGTCTCGCGCAGGCCGAGCGCCCCCAGCGCGCCGCTCGCGTGTGCCAGCCGCCGCGCGCCCGACCGCTGGTACCAGCGCAGCGCCCGCCCCGCCACACGGAAGCGGCGATGGTCGGCGAAGAGGCCGCCAAAGACCGCCGCACGCAGCGCGCGCTGCCCCAGCGGACGCGGCCGGGCGCGCTCGATCTGCGTGCGCGCCGCCTCTACGAGTTGGCCATAGCGCACGCCCGAGGGGCAGACCGCCTCGCACGCGCGACAATCCAGGCATTGATACATCTGCTCGACAAAGCTGGGATCGGTCAGGCTCAGCTCGCCATCGGCCACCGCCTGGATCAGCCGGATGCGCCCGCGCGGTGACGACGCCTCGCTATAGGTTTCGAGATAGGTGGGGCAGGTGGGCAGGCAGAAGCCGCAGCGCACGCACTTTTGCAGGATGTCGTCGCGTGGCTGGTCGGGGCCGCTGAAGCCCGAGACGCCGCGCCCGCCAGCGCCCAGCACATGCTGGGTCAGATCAATTGGCTGTCGCTGTGGAGCTGGCGCGTGCGCCTCACGCGCGCTGGTAGTCGTGTTCGCTGGCCGTGTTGTTCCTGTGTCGCTCGTATCGCTCGCCGGGGTCTCCGCGCTCACCGTCGCCTCGCCTTCTGGTCACCGTTGTGCTCGCCGTGCGCCTCCGTTGCGCATGCCTCATCATTATAGACGCAGGGATGGGCGGCGCGGCCATCATCACTGTTACCACTATGGTCAAAGCGGACGCGGTAGGCGCCGGGGCCGCGAATGTGGTACCGTAACCGCAACCGTAACCGCATCCGCGAGCGCTGTTATCCGGCTGTTCATGGAACACCGAGCGCACCAGGGACATAATGAAAAGTCGCCGTGCGGCGATGATAGACGACACCAGACGATAGCAGACAACAACAGAGGTTTACACGATGCCGGAGAAGCTCACGATTCGCGACATCGCCCGGCTGGCCGGCGTGTCCACCACCACCGTCTCGCGCACGCTCAACCACAAGCCCGACGTTGACCCCGAGACGCGCGAGCGCATCATGCGCATCATCAACGATCATCATTATGTCCCCAGCGGCACCGCCTCGCGGCTGGCGGGCGGGCGCTCCGGGCTGGTTGGCGTGCTGGCGCCCTCGCTGACATGGCCGCTGATGCCCAACATCCTCCAGGGGATTGCAGAGGTGATCGAGCAGACGACCTACGAGCTGGTGCTTTATAGCATCAGCCACCGCACCGACCGCAGCGCGTTGATAGATCGCATCCTGGGAACGGGGCTGATTGATGGCCTGATCGCCGTCTATCCCGACGGCATTGCGGTCGTCGAATCGTCCGAGACGGTTCACCACGAGGCGTCCAATCACCTGCTGGAGGTCTACCAGCAGGGCTTTCCCGTCGTCATCCTCGACGATCAGAGCCTGCACAGCCGCATCCCGTGGATCGGGCCGGACAACCGCATCGGCGCATACCAGGCTACGCGGCATCTGATCGGCCTGGGGCATCGGCGCATCGCGCACATTCAGGGACCGACCCAGTATCAATGCTCGTATGATCGCTTCGCGGGCTACCGGCAGGCGCTAGCGGAGGCGGGGATTGACTACGACCCCGCGCTCGTCGTCCACGGCGACTTCACGACGCCCGGTGGGCAGGCCGCGACCGAGCGTCTGCTGGCGCTGGCGGATCGCCCAACCGCCATCTTTGCCGCCAACGATCAGATGGCGTATGGCGTGATGGTCGCCGCCGGGGCGCATGGGCTGCGCGTGCCGCGTGATCTGGCGGTAATCGGCTTCGACGACATCGCCGTCTTCGCGCCGACGCATCCCGCGCTGAGCAGCGTGCGCCAGCCCTTTCAGGAGATGGGAAAGCGCGCCGCCGAGACGCTGTTGTCGCTGGCCAACGCGCCGAGCGGAGCGCCGAGCGGGTTCGACAGCGCCTGGTATGACCACCTCGCCGGGGCGCCGCCAGCGCCAGCGCGCGACCCGCTGCGCGCCGCGCACATCCAGCTCCCCACCGAGCTTGTCGTGCGCGAGTCGTGCGGCGCGCAGGAGCGGCAGCCGTCCCGTGACGATCAGTCCGGCCATCAGTCCGGCTATCAGCCGATCGCGGATTAGGCGCGCCCGGCCTCGCGGATCATCGGACTTGGCGGCCAATTTCGTGTCGGTTCTGGGCGAGGGCTTGACAAGAGAGGGAGCCGTCCTTATACTTCCCGTAAGCGGTTCCGCAAACGGTTTCGGTAGCGCATTCGGGAGCGCGCGGCGAGTGGAGGAGTGACCCGCGCCCTGCACATCCTGGTTATCCCTGCACGGTTGGGCGGGCGCTCCCACGTCTCGCCAGTCCACGTCGGTTCACGGTAGTTCGCGGTAGTTCACGGTAGTTCGCGGTAGTTCGCGCGTGACGGTTCGCGCGGCGCGGTTCGTGTTCGCACACGCTCGGTCGTTTTCGCCTGTTCTGGCTCCTTCCGTCTCCCACGTTCACGGATTGGCGCGACGACGTGGCTGCGCGCCTGGACGCGCATCCCGATCTTCCTCGCGCATACGGTACGACAGCTGGATCCCTGCTGTGATCCGCTCATCCAGTGTCAGGAGGTCTACCGTGCGATATTCGCACAGACGGGCATCTCTCGGCTTGGCGCTCTTCATGGGGCTGGCCGCCATCCTGGCGGCGTGCGCCCCCGCCTCGTCGGGGAATACTGGTGGGGTCGTTGATCTCACCTTCTGGAGTTTCAATCCGCCGATTCAGAAGCAGGTCGATCTCTTCAATCAGACGCACCCCAACATCCACGTCACCTATCACACCGAGCCGTCTGGCTTCGGCCAGTATTATCCGAAGGTGCTGGCTGCGCAGCGCGCTGGCAACGCGCCCGATGTCGCGCTGATCGAATACCAGTACATCCCAACGATGGTGTCCAACGGCGCGCTGATGGACATCTCGAAGTACGGCGCCGACAGTGTGAAGAGCCAGTTCGATCCCGCCGCCTGGGCGCTGGCCAGCGAAAACGGCGCGGTCTACGGCTATCCGCAAGACACCGGCCCGATGGGGCTGTTCTACAACAAGACCGTCTTCCAGAAGGCTGGCATCGCCAATCCGCCCGCGACCTGGGATGAGTTCGCCCAGGACGCCGTCAAGATCCACGCGCTCGGTCCCAACTACTACATTACCGCCTTCCCGCCAGAGAGCACTGGCTGGTTCCAGGGGCTGATGTGGCAGGCGGGCGCGCAATGGTTCACGATTGATAGCGGCAAGCAGGCCTGGAAGCTGGGCATCAACAGCGCCGCCTCCAAGCAGGTGGCCGACTACTGGCAGGGGCTGCTCGACAAGGGTCTCGTCTCGACGGTGGCCGACTTCTCGAATAGCTGGAACACCGGGCTGGACAACGGCACGATCGCCAGCTGGATCTCGGCGGTCTGGGGCCAGGGCGTGATCTCTGGCAACGCCAAAGACACCTCGGGCCAGTGGGCCGCCGCGACGATCCCTCAATGGACGGCGGGCGCCAAGACGACAGCGATGTGGGGCGGCTCGGCCATCTCGGTGATCGCCGGAACCAAGCACCCGAAAGAGGCCAATGAGTTCGCGCAGTGGTATCTGACCAACCAGCAGAGCCTGGCGATTGGCGTGCAGCAGATCGGCTGGTATCCGTCGAACATGCAGGCGCGCGCCACCGCCGTGACCTCGCCCAACGCCTTCTACGGCAACCAGGTTGTTGATCAGGTCTTCACGCAGGAGACCGTTCAGCCGGGCTGGCTCTTCCCGCCAGACCTGGCCTCGGTGACGAATCTGCAGGGCGATGACTTTAGCTCGGTCGTGGCCAAGCAATCTACGCTGAGCGCCGAGCTGGACCATCTGCAAACGCAGGTGACGAATGATCTCACCGGCAGCGGAGTGACGGTCGAAGGGCCATAGCGCGCAGTCCGCTCAGCGGGCGATGCGGGAGGGGTGACCTGGCTGCTCCTCTCGCCTCGGCCACGCGCGATCTGTCATCCCAGGCTATCACGGTAAACTGTCAGCGCGAGCGACTCAGTGAGCGAGCGCATGGTGGAAGGTGGCTGTCAATGGAGACTCGATCAATCGTTGACGCGCCGCTAAAGACGCGCACGCCCGATGCGCCCCAGCGAGTCCCCGCGGCGCTCTGGCGGTGGCGTCCGCAGGCACTGGTACCCTACCTGTTCTCGCTGCCATTTCTGCTGCTCTTCGCCGCCTTCTTTGTCGCGCCGTTTCTGTTCGCCTTCTGGCAAAGCCTCTATAAGGAGCAGCACAACGGGCTGGGGTTCGGGCCACCCACCACCATCTGGGCGGGAGCCGAGAACTACATCAAAGCGGTGCGCGACCCCCACTTCTGGGATGGCCTCGGTCGGGTGCTGCTCTTCGGCTCCGTCCAGATTCCCGTGATGATGTTGGTCGCGCTGGTCCTGGCGCTGCTGATGGATTCGACCGTCGTGCGCTTCCGGCGCTTCTTTCGGCTGGCGTTCTTCGTGCCGTACGCCGTGCCTGGCGTCGTGGCCGCTATCATGTGGGGATTCTTCTACAGCCCGGCCTCCAGCCCGATCATCCAGATCGTCACGGCCTTGCATCTGCCCGCGCCCAACTTCCTCGGCGAGACGTCCACGCTCTGGTCCATCGCCAATATCTCCACCTGGACGTACACCGGCTATAACATGATCATCTTCTACTCGGCGCTCCAGGGGATTCCGCAGGAGATCTACGAGTCCGGGCGGCTGGATGGCCTCTCGGAGACGGGCATAGCGCTGCGGCTCAAGCTCCCGCTGATCCTGCCCGCGATCATCTTTGGCCTGCTCTTCTCGATGGTCGGCACATTGCAGCTCTTCAACGAGCCGCTGGTGCTGAAGAACCTGTCGAGCGCGATCACGTCCAACTACACGCCCAACATCTTCGCCTATAACGTGGCGGTGGTGAACACTGACTTCAACTATGGCGGCGCCATCGCCGTGATCCTGGGCGCCGTCACGTTCATCTTCTCGTTCGGCTTCCTGCGTCTCACACGCGGGTATTCAGGAGCGTAAGCGATGGCCAACATGCCAGTGAGCGTGGTTGCGCGGGCCATCCGGCGCAGAGGCAGCCGCGACGGTGGCCGCGAGGATGGCGCGCGGCGGCTGGTCGGTGTGCGCGCGTTTGGCGCGCGCAGCATCGTCGCCTATGTGCTGCTCTTCGCGCTGACGGTGTACTTCCTGACGCCGCTGTACTGGCTCGCCATCAGCGCCACGAAGGACAACACCGATCTGTTCGCGTCGTTTGGGCTGTGGCTGGCCCATTTCAACCTGGCGCAGAATCTGGCACAGACCTTCACGCAGGATGGCGGCGTCTACCCGCGCTGGATCATCAATACCATCCTCTACGCGGGGGTCGGCGGGTTCCTCAGCATGCTGGTCTCGGTGATGGCCGGGTTCGCGCTGGCTAAATATCGCTTCCGGGGGCGCAGCCTGATCTTCGGGTTGGTGCTGGGCGCTGTGCTGGTGCCGCAGACGACGCTGGCGCTGCCGCTCTACATGGTAATGAGCAAGGTCAACCTGACTAACACCTACTGGGCGGTGCTGCTGCCATCACTGCTCAGCCCCATCGGCGTCTTGTTGGCACGCATCTACGTCGCCGACGCGGTCCCCAACGATCTGCTTGATGCGGCGCGGGTGGATGGCGCAGGCGAGCTGCGCGTCTTCGCGCGGATCGTCTTGCCGCTGCTGGTTCCGGGGATGGTCACGATCTTCCTGTTCCAGTTCGTGGCCATCTGGAACAACTTCTTCCTGCCGTTGATCGTGCTGAGCGATCCCAATCTCTTTCCAGTCAACGTCGGGTTGGCGACCTGGAACTTCGATCCGGCCTCACACGCGACGCTCTACAACCTCATCGTGACCGGCTCCTTCCTCGCCGTGCTGCCGCTCGTCGTCCTGTTCCTGTTCTTGCAGCGCTTCTGGCGCGCGGGCCTGGCGTTCGGCAGCGTGACCGGCTAGCAGGAGCGCGCTGACACTCACACAACAACAGCAGACCGGGTCGCCCGGGCCATCGCCCAGGGCAATGGGCCACGTCGGCCTTCAACACAACGATCAGACATCAACCAGCGGATCGAGTGGATCGAGCAGAGAGAGAAGCGGGGTGGCGCCATGAGTTTTCCTGACGAGTTCCTCTGGGGAGCCGCGACCTCCGCCTACCAGATCGAGGGCGCGACCCACGAAGACGGGCGCAGCCCCTCGGTTTGGGACCAGTTCGCGGCCGTCCCCGGACACACCTTTCAGGGTGAGACCGGCGAGGTCGCCGTTGATCACTACCACCGCATGGAGCAGGACGTGGCCCTGATGGCCGATCTCGGCCTGAACGCCTATCGCTTCTCCATCGCCTGGCCGCGCGTCATGCCGGGTGGCGTGGGCGCGGCGAATCCCGCCGGGCTGGACTTCTACGATCGCCTGGTGGATCGCCTGCTCGCGCATGGCATCGCGCCAGTGGCCACCCTCTACCACTGGGATCTGCCACTGGCGCTGGACGAGCGCGGCGGCTGGCGCAACCGCGATACCGCCTACGCCTTCGCCGACTACGCCGAGCTGGTCGCGCGGCGGCTGGGCGACCGCGTGCGCTGGTGGGTGACGCAGAACGAGCCGTGGTGCAGCGCCTATCTCGGCTTTGTCGAGGGGCTGCACGCGCCGGGCGTGCGCGGCGATGCGCAGGCGGCGGTGGATGTCGGACATCACCTGCTGCTCGCGCATGGCCTCGCGCTCCCACGCATCCGCGCGGCGGGCGGCGCGGGCGCGCGCGTGGGCGCCGCACTCAATCTCTTCCCGATCTTCGCGGGCGATGGGCGCAGCGCGACGGTGCGCGCGGTGGAGCGCGCCAACCGCTTCCACAATCGCTGGTTCCTCGACCCGCTGTTTCGCGGCGAGTATCCAGCGGGCCTCTTCGAGGACCTGGGAGCCGCGCCGCCACCGATCCACGAGGGCGACATGGCGGCGATCAGCGCGCCGAGCGACTTCCTGGGCGTCAACTACTACAACCGCTGGATCGTGCGTGCGGCCCAGGTGGATGGCGCGAGCGCGGCGGACGCCTACGAATACGCGAGCGCGCCGCCAGAGGCGACGATCACGACGATGGGTTGGGAGGTCTTTCCGCACGGGCTGAACCTGGAGCTGGAGGAGATCGCGCGGACGTACCATCCGGCGGCGATCCTCATCACTGAGAACGGCGCCTCCTTCGACGATACCTGGAACGGCGACGGGCGGGTCAGCGATCCGCAGCGCGTCAGCTTTCTGCGCGATCATCTGGAGGCGGTCGGCGAGGCGCTGGCGCACGGCGCGCCGGTGGCGGGTTACTTCGTCTGGTCGCTCTTCGACAACTTCGAATGGGATAAGGGCTACAGCAAGCGCTTCGGCGTCGTCTACGTGGACTATCCAACCCAGCGGCGCATCGTAAAGGATAGCGGGCGCTGGTACGCTGGCTACATCGCAGCGCAACGCGCGCTGAGCGCGGACCGGGCAGGTCAGGCGGATGGCGCGGAGAACGCCGAGCAAGCGGGCGACGCGCGCTGATGACCACCGCGCGAACAAAGCGCAAAGAAAGGCAACCAGAGTGGCTGAGGTTCGATTCGAGCGTGTCAGCAAGTCCTATGGCGCCACTGGCTCCTCTGGCTCCTCTGGCGGGCGGGCAGCGGTGATCGAGGACCTGAATCTGCGCGTCCGCGACCAGGAGTTCCTGGCGCTGGTCGGGCCGAGCGGCTGCGGCAAATCCACCGCGCTGCGCATGATCGCCGGGCTGGAGGAGATCACAGCGGGCGATCTGTTCATCGGCGACCGGCGCGTCAACGACGTGGCGCCCAAAGATCGCGACATCGCGATGGTCTTCCAGAACTACGCGCTCTACCCGCACATGACGGTCTACGATAATCTGGCCTTCGGGCTGGAGTTGCGCCGCGTCAGCCGCGACGAGATCGGGCGGCGTGTGCGCCAGGCCGCGCAGACGCTGGGCATCGGCGCGTACCTCCAGCGCAAGCCGCGCGAACTCTCCGGCGGGCAGCGGCAGCGGGTGGCGCTGGGGCGGGCGCTGGTGCGCGAGCCACAGGTCTTCCTGCTGGATGAGCCGCTCTCCAACCTGGACGCCAAGCTGCGCGTGCAAACGCGCGCCGAGATCTCGCGGCTGCATCAGGCGACGATGACGACCTTCGTCTACGTGACGCACGATCAGGTCGAGGCGATGACGATGGGTGACCGCATCGCCGTGCTCAACGCGGGCGCTATCCAGCAGCTCGGCTCGCCACGGGAGCTGTACGATCAGCCGGCCAACCTCTTCGTCGCTGGCTTCATCGGCAGCCCGGCGATGAATTTCTTCACCGCGCGCCTCACCCAGCGCAGCGATGGCGGCGCGCGGCTGCGCCTGGGCGCGGGCGGCGCGGCGACACTGACCGTACGTGGCGCGACGGCGGAGCAGGCGGCGCGCCACACGCTGGCGACGGATGGCGGGCGGCCGGTGATCGTCGGCGCGCGTCCCGAAGATTTCCGCCTGGCGGACGCGGCAGATGCGGACGACGACGAGGCGACGCTGACGGGTCTGGTCGAGGTGGTGGAGCATCTCGGCAACGAGCTGCTGATCTACGTGCGGCTGCCCGGCGCGATGATCCCTGAGCAGGTGAAGCAGGTCAGCGCGCAGGATGATGCGCTGGTCAGCATCGGGGCAACAGGCGATCAGGCGGGCGCAGCCAGCGGGGCGCCTGCTGTCGCATCGGGGCCAACCACCATCGTGCGTCTGGCGTCGGATGCGTCAGTCAGGCCGGGTGATCGCGTGCGGCTGCATGCGGACACCGCGCGCCTGCATCTCTTCGACCCCGGCGCGGCCACACGGCTGTGAGAGAGGCAAGGATCTGAGATGGGCGACTCATCGCGGCGCTCACCGGCTGATCTCCCTTGGCAGGCGACATCCGCCCGTGTGGGTGACGATGCGCCCGCGGCGTGGTCACCCCTGCCCGATCTTCCCGGTCACGTCAACCAGCGCTGGGTGCGCCGCGTCAACCGCGCGCTGGTGCTGGCCTGCATCCAGCGCGACGGCCCCATCTCGCGTGTGCGCATTGCCGAGCGCACAACCCTCTCGCGCGCCACCGTCAGCGCCATCATCACCGTGCTGCTGCGCGAGGGCGTCATCTGCGAGGAAGAGCGCCTGCCCTCCACCAGCCGTGGCGGCCGCCGCGCCGTCCCGCTGCGCGCTGTGTGATCTGGTGGAGACGCGGGTGTTCGTCTCCGCCCCGGCAATCGCCTTGTCCCGGAGCGGGATACATACTGCTTTGCCAGGACGGCGAGCATGTCACAGGCGCGCCTCAGGCGCCCGTGCCATGGCGCAGACCCCACGTCTCCATGACCTGCCGCATGATGGCGAACTCGCCAATGTGGTAGGCGTTGTGGTCGGCCACCACCATGATCTCGCGCGCAATCGTCTGCCCGGTCCCCTGGGGAATCGGCGCCCACAGATCGGTTTCCGGGTCCTGGATGATCGCGAGCAGCGCCTGCTGGTCCGCCAGAAACGACTGGATTGTCCGGCGCCAGTCGTCAGGCGTGGCTTGCTGGTCGGGCGCGGGCCAGTAGTCTTGCGGCCACGCGCGCTCCTGGTAGTCCGGGTTGCGGATGAAGTCGAGGATATCCCACTGGGTCAGCCGCAGATGTTCGAGCAGATGCCAGGCGCTATAGCCGCCATGCGGGAAGAGCGCATTGATGCGGTCCATCGGATAGTCCGCCACCGCCTCGGTGAAGGACATGTGCGCATTGCCGTGCGCAAGCAAATCGGCGAGCTGGTCACGCAGCAGGCGATCTGTCTCCATGTGATCCTCCCCCTATACCTCTGGCGTGAGCTGAAACGGCGACCTGCCACTGCCTCTCCCATTCGCCGGGATGTCGCGCCTCAGTATAGCATCGCGGCGGCGCCCCCCTGCGCCCTTGCGCCACGCCCGCCGCCCAAGGACTGAGCGGTGGGAAGTTGATCAGTGAGGATGTGAGGCAGTAGCCTCTATCGGTTACCAGAGGCGTTGGACGCCGTAGGCATCAAATGCTGTGTCAGCGCCCACAATTGGCATGCTGGTGACCAGTGATTGCGCTATGAGCAATCTGCCAAATGGGTCGCGATAGTGGAAAGGTAGCGTGATGAGCGCTACGGTGTGCTCCACGGCAATTGGGAGCAGCGTCATGTCGTTTGCGGTAAGTTGCTCTGGGATGAAGATCTCAAACGGTTGGCTCACGGAGAGTTTGCCCAGGCTAATCTTGATCGCCATCTCCCACAGGCTGCCTATGCTTATGTAGACGTCATTTCCGCCGTCTTCGATCAATGCTTTTGCCATAGAGCTGAGCTGCGCTGAGTCTTCCAGAAACCACAGAAATGTGTGGGTATCCAGGAGAAGTCTCATCGCATGTAGTCCACGAAGTCTGGCAGCGGCTCATCGAAATCGTCCGATAAGACGATCTTGCCCTTGGCGGTTCCCGCTGTGCGGCCGCGATGCGCGGGCGCTCCGACTGCCGAGGCAGGGATAGGAACCAGCCGCACGGCATGCTGATCGTCATGCGCGATGACGACCTGCTCACCGCGCATAGCCGCCTCGATCAACTCTTCCAGATGGCTTTTCGCTTCTTCTGGCGTGACCTGAACCATAGTCTTGCTGCCCTTCCCATTCGCCGGGATGTCGCGCCTCAGTATAGCATCGCAGCGCCACCGCCCTGCGCGCCCTGACCCCATCACATTGCGCTGGCGGCGTAGCTGTGCAGCAACAGCCCCTGCGCCACGCCCGCCACCGCGCCCCAGTGGGCCGTCGCCGCGCGCACCGCCGCCTCGTCGGGCAGCGGCTCGCCGCGCCGCTCGCCAGCGTAGCCGAGGTAGGCGCGGGCGACCACCTTCCGCACCGCCAGATCGCCTGCCACCACGCATGGACGCCCCAGCGTGCGCGCCAATATCCACTCCGCCGACCAGCGACCGATGCCGCGTAGCGCCACCAGCCGCGCGACGACCTCATCATCGGGCAGCGCGGCCAGCGCCTCGGCGTCGAGCGCGCCGCTGGCGATGGCCTGCGCCGCGCCGATCAGATATTCAGCCTTGCGCGTGGTGAATTGCAGCGCCCGCAGCTCGGCCACGCTGGCGCTCGCGATGCGCTCGGCGCTCAGGCTGTAGACCTCGCGCGCGCCGATGGTGTGGCGCTCGCCAAAGGCTTCGGCCAGACGGCGGCGGGTGGTCGTCGCCCAGCGCAGGTTGACCTGTTGCGCGCTAATGCAGCGAACCAGCGCCGAGAAGAGGTCGAACTGGCGCACAGGCCGCAGCCCCGGATAGCGCGCATCCAGCGCCGCCACCACCGCATCGGCGCGCAGCAGCGCGGCATACTCCTCCGCCGGCGCCTGGACGAAGGTCGCCAGCAGCGCCGCCTCCACGGGGGCGCGATCCGCCGCGCGCCCGACCTCGACCAGCAGCGTGGGAGCCTCGGCTGTCCCACCGACCAGCGCGACGTAGGGAATGACACGCTGGCCGACGCGCTGCGTGCGAATCAGCCAGGCGCCGTCCCAGCGATCCAGCAGATCATCGCCCGAGCGGCGGAACATCTCCAGCGAGGCGGCGATGTCGAGTGGCCCCGGCAGCGCGAGCGCAAACTGATAGACCGCGCTCGCCGCGTCTGTCTCCGTGCCTGTCTCCGCTGGCGCCGTCACCACGGCTGCTGTGATCTCATCCGCGCTCATCGCGCCGCCTCCTCTTGCGCCAGATCTATCCCAAAAGGTCGCCCAGCGCCTGCCAGCCCGCCTCGGTGACGATCACCGCGCGTGTGTTGGGCTGGCGAATCACCCAGCGACGCGCCAGCGCCGCGCGGGCCAGCGCCGCCCCCAGCGCGCCGCCCAGATGCGGCCGCCGCTCCGTCCAGTCTACGCAGGCGTAGGCGAAGCGGCGTTTCTCGCGCCGCGCCCCATCCACCGCGACGCCCAGCGACTCGAAGAGGTCCGCGCCCGCTGGCCCCAGCTCCACCACCGCCGATGGGCCAGCGCGCCCTGCCCGCGCGCCCACCGATGGCGCGGCCAGGCGGATGGCGTCGCGCGAGATGAGCGCATCGAAGAGCGCCACGCCGACCTGTCCGGCCAGATGGTCGTAGCAGAGCCGCGCGTGGGCCAGCGGCGGCGCGGAGCGCTGCGCCGGGCGGGTTTGTGGCGCCTGGGCCACGGCGGCCAGCGCCTCGATCAGCCCCGCCACGGCAGGGTCGCGCAGTTCATAGCGCATCTGGCGTCCCTCGCGGGTGGCGCGCACCAACTCTCGCTCGCGCAGCAGCGCCAGATGATTCGAGACGTTGGGCTGGGTCGCGCCGGTCAGCGCCGTCAGCTCCGAGACAGTGGCTGGCCCGCCCAGCAACTCGCGCAAGATGTCGAGCCGCAGCGGATCAGCCAGCGCCTGCGTCACCGCGATCAATCGCTGGTTCGCCTCCATCGCGCGCTCCTGTGCTCATCTATTCGCCGCTGGATCATTGCATACATCAGTGGTAGATGATATGTTACGCGTAGGTCGGCTGGATGTCAAGCGTGGCGAGGTCCGGGCGTGAGCGGGCGCCGGGGAGGGCCATGATACAATGGCGGGGCTGGCCCCCAGCCCCTCCCCCGCGACGCGGGGGAGGGGAGCCAGAGCCGTGACACAGGTTACGCGGGAGAGCGGAGCCACGGACGACGTGCGATAAGGCTCCGCTCCTTCTCCCTCTGGGAGAGGGTTGGGGTGAGGGCTCGCGCTGCGCGACAACCCGGTCAACACGGTACGCGTCGTCATGGCCGCGACGCCGACTCGGCGGAAACAGACACAAGCAGACGGAGACACAGGCGCATGGGCGATCATGGCGACCAGGATGTGCGGGACGTGACGGACGACCAGCGAGAGCCAGCGGAGCAGGCGGCGCGGCAGGCGGCGCGGCTTGCCGACCTCGCCGAGCTGGAGCGCGCCTTCCCGGATGGCGTGGCAGGCAAGCGCATCCACGCGGTCGGCGCGGGCGGACACGGCATCTCCGCCGGGCTGCTACTGGCGCACGCGGCGGGCGCGCTAGTGACGGGCTGCGACCGCACACCGACCTCGCTCGGCCAGATGCTGGAGGAGGCGGGCATCCCCATCGCCATCGGCCACGACAACAGCCATGTCGTCGGCGCCGATCTGGTTGTCACCAATCCAGCCGTCACCTTCCTGTTTCCCGACCATCCTGAGTTGCTGGCGGCGCAAGCGCTGGGCATCCCTGTCGCCCAGTGGCAGCCGCTGCTGGGCCTGCTGATGCGCGGCCATATCGGCGTCTCGGTGGCGGGAGTGCATGGCAAAGGCTCGACCAGCGCGCTGATCGGCGCCATGCTGATCGCCGCCGAGCTGGACCCCACCGTCGAGGTCGGCGACATCGTGCGCGCGTGGGACTCCAATGTGCGGCCGGGCAAGGGGCGCTACTTCGTCAACGAGGCCGACGAGTTCAACTACAACTTCCTTTCCTATCATCCGCGCGTGGTCACGCTGACCGAGGTGGAGTATGACCACCCCGAGTTCTTCCGCTCGTATGAGGAGATTCGCGACGCCTTCGCGCAGTTCCTGCGCGGCATGGATCTGTCGGATATGACGCCGATTACTGAGGGCGCGCCGCCGCCCACCATCGTCACCAGCGCCGATAGCTCTGGGTGCCGCGATACGGTCGCACAGCTTGGCGCCGACTGGCCCGGCGTTGTGCGCACCTTCTCGGTCGAGGGCGGCAAGGCCGACGCCGAGGCGCGCGCGGTGCGCGAGGGCGAGCGCACCAGCTTCGAACTGCTGCTGGATGGCCGCTCGCTGGGCCGTGTGACGCTGCGACAGCCAGGGCGGCACAACGTCGCGAATGCGGTGGCGGCGGCGGCGACCGCCAGCGTCCTGGGCGTCGCGCCAGAGGTCATTGTGCGGACCATCGAGGAGTTCGATGGTCTGCGGCGGCGCTTCGAGATCACCGAAGATGGCGATGTGGTCTGGGTGGACGACTACGCGCACCATCCGCACGCCGTCGCGCTGACCATCGCCGCCGCACGCCAGCGCTTTCCGGGGCGGCGGTTGGTCGCCATCTTCCAGCCGACGCTCTACACGCGCCTCCAGCGCTTCCTGACGCCCTTCGCCGAGGCGCTGGCCACAGCGGATGAGGTGGTGGTGGTCGAGATTCAGCCCTCACGCGAGCGCGACACTGGCATCATCCACGGCAACGATCTCGTGCGCGCGGTACAGGCGCAGCCGAGCTTTGCCCACAAGCCCCAGGCGGCGCGCTATGGCGGCGATTTCCCCGCGACCGCCGCGCTGCTCAACCAGCTTCGCCAGCCCGGCGACGTGTTGCTGGTGATGGGCAGCGGCCCGGTCAATCAGGTGATCGGCCTGGCGCGCGAGGCGTACACGGCAGGCGCATAGCCGCTCGGCTCCAGTTCGCCGGAGGGCGCTAGGAACCCATGAACGGCGCGGGCTGGAATGGCGACAGGGTAATAGCGCCATCACAGGGCTGGATGGGATCGGGAGCTGTCACCGGCTTGGTGTCGCCCGGCGGGATCAGCGCGAAATAGCTCGCCGCGGCGCAACTGCTCTGCGCGCCCGATGGCGTCTTGGACCAGGTGACGGCGAAGTAGACCGACGCGCCCGGCGCGACCTGGAGCTTCTGTTCCGGAAACACCCCACTCCCCTCCGATGTCGTCAGCGATACCCGCGTCTGCATTGGCTGACGCTGCGCATCGAGCAGCTCCGCGCCTGGGAAGCCAAAGACCGAGCACGCCGCGCTGGAACGATTCGTCATCGTCCCCATCTCGACGGAGGATGAGTAGTCGATTCCAATGGACAGCGTGAGCTGGCTCGCCACGCAGGCTGGCCCGTAGGAGCTGGCCGCGTCTGGCAGCACGACAAA
>JAICVT010000604.1 GCA_025935235.1 Ktedonobacterales bacterium
CGCCTCGATGGCCGAAGCGATCAGCGTCGCGCGGTCGCGCCCTCCCGTTGCCTCTTCGCCGCGCCCCAGCCGCAGATAGGGTCATAGCGGGATGCGCCGCGCGAACTCGGCCCGCGTGGAGGCGCGCACCAGCGCCGCGCGCAACTGGGTCAGGTCGCCCTCCTGCGCGTCGGGGCGCTGCTGATAGAGCAGATCGGCGCTGATGAGCCCCAGCGCCGCATCGCCCAGGAACTCCAGCCGCTCATTGGAGACGACGCCCGGCGCAGCGAACTCATAGGCGTAGGAGCGGTGCGTGAGGGCGTCCAGCAGGAGCTGGCGATTGGCGAAGGTGTGGCCGAGCGCCGCCTCCAGCGGGGCCAGCGCGTCGAGTGGTTCCCCCTCCGCGGACTGGCCCGCCGCGTCTGACGCCTCTGTGGCGTCGCTGACGAATGGGCGCTCCTGGGTCGTGGCGCGCGCCTTGCCATTCGTCTGGCTGGTCTGGCTGGCGTGCGCGCTGGGCCGCCGGGCGCGTGGCCGCTCGGGCGGCGTCTCGGCGACGATCAGCCCACTGCCCGCTTGCGCCTGCCCGACGACGTTGGCCGAGACCCCTGCCTGCGCCAGCGCGGCCAGCGCATCGGGAAGGCGCTCTGGCGCGATGGCGGCGAACAGCCCGCCAGAGGTCTGCGGATCGCAGAGCAGCGCGCGGTCAACATCAGTGACATCCGCGCCATAGGTGGTCTGCGCGGCGACGGCGTTCAGGTTGCGCCCTGTGCCGCCGGGGACGAAGCCCGCCGCAGCATAGTCGCGAGCGCCGTCGAGCCAGGGGATGGCGGACAGGTCGAGACGCAGCGCGCAGCCGCTCAGTCGCGCCATCTCCAGCGCGTGGCCCAGCAGGCCGAAGCCGGTGATGTCGGTGCAGGCGCGCAGATCGGCGCCGAGGCTGGCCAGCGCGCGCGCGGCGGCGCCGTTGAGAGTCGTCATGCTGGCGGTGGCGGCGGCCAGCCGCGCGGCGATGGCGGCGTCGTCCATGCCGTTCTTGAGCGCGGTCGAGATGACGCCCGTACCCAGCGGCTTCGTCAGGATCAGCGCATCGCCCGCGCGCGCGCCGCCCTTGGTGAAGATGCGCGCCGGATGCGCGACGCCGATGGCCGCCAGCCCATACTTCGGCTCATCGTCGGTGATGGTGTGGCCGCCCGCGATGATCGCTCCCGCCTCGCGCACCTTCTCCGCGCCGCCACGCAGGATCTCGCTGAGGATCGCCTGATCCAGATTATCGGGGAAGGCGACCAGATTGAGCGCGAAGAGCGGCGTCGCGCCCATCGCGTAGAGGTCGCTGAGCGCGTTGGCGGCGGCGATGGCCCCAAACGCGGCGGGATCATCCACGATCGGCGGGAAGAAGTCAACGGTGGCGACGACAGCCTGCTCGTCGTTCAGGCGATAGACGGCGGCGTCGTCAGCCGCCCCCAGCCCGATCAGCAGGTTGGGGTTGGCGTCGCCAAAGACGGTTGTGAGTGGCTGCAGCACGTGCGCCAGGGCCTCCGCGCCCATCTTGGACGCTCAGCCAGCGCAACTTGCCAGCGTGGTCAGCCGCACCTGTCGGCCCGGCGCCATAGCGCGTGTCCTTCTGAA
>JAICVT010000176.1 GCA_025935235.1 Ktedonobacterales bacterium
CGTGGTCTTGCCGCAGCAGGAAGCAGGTCACGACATGCGTCGGCTCACCCGCCGCGCCATCCGCCTGATCTCGATTCGACATCGCCGCCTCCTCATCACCGCTCTCGCGCGTTCACCGGCCGGAGCCTCGCGGCTCGCGCGCCAGCAATCTACAGCTAGTCTACAGCTAGTCTACAGCTAGTCTACAGCGCGGCGCGCTGTCGTGCCCGAATCCATTCACGAGGCGCATCTCGCCCGCACGCGACGCCTCGATCATCAGGTCCAGCCTGAACCGGCCGCCACGATGTATATGCTTGCCTCAACCTGTCCGTAGTTGACTGTAGTTGCCGGCTATAGGAAAGACAGCGCGGGGCATTCGCCCCAACTGGCGCGCGTTATGCGTCCAGTCAGGATGACAGCGGGCAGGACGCTGCGGGCGCGACGCCGCATGCCCGATTGGCGCAGCCGTCGCGCCCATCAATGCCGCATCACCGCGGCCAAGTCGTGAGGAGGAATCGCGCCATGCTGACAGCGTTTCTCTGGCCGCTCGCGGTGACCGCCGTCTGGGTTATCGTCTTCTTCATCGCGTTCTTCCTCTCGCGCAAAGGTCTGCGCGAGCGCGATGCCGAAACCCGCAAGCTTGCCGAAGCGGAAGATGAGGCGCTCAAAGAATCAGGCTGGAAGCCGTTGCATCCGTGACGCCACTAGCTGGCAAGCGCGGGACCTCGTGCATCGCTCAGCGCCTTGTCCCGCCTGATGTCCAGCGTCAGCGTCAGGCAGCCATCCGCGTAGTGCGAGGTAAGCGCATAGCCAGCGTGAACCAGCACGGCGCGCATGCGCACGTTGCCCGCCAGCGTAATCGCCACCATGCGCTCGAATCCTCGCTCCCTCGCGTAGTCGAGCAGGCGCGCCAGCAGAATCGTGCTGATGCCGTGCCCCTGCCACTGATCTTCGACGACGAATGCCATCTCCGCTTCCATAGCGCTCACACGCTCGTAGCGCACCACCCCGATGATGCGCTCCTCGTCGCCCGCGCCAGTGGTCGCCACCAGCGCCATGCGATTGTCGTAGTCCAGGTGAGTCAACTGCCACGCTTCTCGCTCGTGGAGCACCGGCGCGGCACGGAAGTAGCGCATCACGATTGTGTCAGGCGAGAGGCGCGCATGGAACTCGCGCAGCCGCTCAACATCGTCTGGCCGGATGACGCGCATCATCATGGCGTCTCCGCTACGCAGCGTAATGGTCTGTGTCAGCGACGCGACGCCCGCACGGCGATACGCGCTCCAGGCGGCGGCATCATCCAGCTCGGTCGGTTTGTAGAGGGTTGTAGATGTCGGACTCATACCAGTCCGTTCCTTTCGAGGCAGCGCGATCAGGCTCAGGCGCGGAGGGCGTTCCACACAATGGGCGCGCACATACGCCACCTGTTAGTGTATCCCATACACTTACATCATGCGAGGTTCCCAGCTAACGATGTTCGCCTCTCGCGATCCGCCGACGCGTGAACCACGCATCGCCTCTGCATCCACCATAGCGCGGGACGATCACAGCGCCATCACAGATACGCCGCGGCGCATCACAATCTGAGGGCATCCTTGCTCAGCGCGGCTCGTCCTCCAGGAAGCGCCGCCCCAGCAGCAGGAAGTAGAGGTAGCCGCGCCAGTCGCGCAGCCGCTCGAGCGTCGCCAGCGCGGTCGCTTCAGGTTGCGCGCTCTCCGCGAACACTTCGCGCAGGCCACGCGCGGCGCCCGAATCGCCCGCGGGAAAGACCGAGAGGCGGCCCAGCCCGCGCAGCAGCGCCACCTGGGCGCTCCATCGCCCAATCCCTGGCAGGCGCGTCAGACTGGCGATGGCCTCCTCATCCGTGAGTGTCGCATACGCCGACGCCTCCAGCTCGCCCGCCAGCGCACGCTCGGCCAGCCCATGCAGCGTGCGCGCCTTGGCCGCGCTCAGCCCGCACGCGCGCATCTCCTCTTCAGGGACGCTGGCGATTCGCTGTGGCGACGGAACGCCCCAGTAGCCGCTCCCCTCGAACTCAAGCGAAGAACCGAGCGCCACGACGAAGCGATTCAGCGTGGCGACCGCCGCGCTCAGGCTGACCTGCTGAAATGGCACGATCTGGCAGAACGCCTCCCACAGCGAGGCGAAGCGCGGCGGCTTCATGCCAGCCAGCCGCCGAGCTAGCGTCGCTAGCGGCTCCTCATCGCCCACCAGCGCTGCCAGCGGCGCCAGATCGCGCTGTGTATCGAGCATCCACCCGATCAGCGTGGCGGCCGCGCGACCATCCTCGTCGGATAGCGCCCCAACCAGCGCGACGCAGCGCAGTGAGGCAGCGGGATCGCGCGCGTCGAGCGAGCGCACGGCGAGCAGGCGCGGGCCAGACGGCAGCGGCGCTACAAAACGCCACTCGCCATCTACCAGCGGATAGAGCGCGGCGTGTGGTAGCCGTCGCAGCGCGCTGACCGTCAGCCTCAGATCGAATGGCGCCCGCACGGGGATCTGGATTGGCGCATCGTGGGCGCTGCCGCCCGGTTGTGTTGCGGTCATCTGCGCGCCACCGCGTGGTAGACGGCGACGTGCTGGCGCGCCGCCGCATCCCAATCGAAGGCGCGCGCCCGCTCGTGGCCGCGCGCGATCAGCCGCTCGCGCAGCGGCGCATCGCTCACCACGCGCGTCAGCGCCTCTGCCAGCGCCTCCACATCATCTGGTGGCGCCAGGACACCCGCGCCGCCGAGGACCTCTGGCAGCGAGCCGCCCGTCGAGGCGATGACCGGAACACCGCAGGCCATCGCCTCCACCACCGGAATCCCGAACCCCTCGTAGAGCGATGGCATGACGACCACGCTGGCCAGCGAATAAAGCGGGGCGAGGTCAGCGTCAGGGACATAATCGAGGAAGCGCACAGCGTCGCCGAGGTTGAGCCGCTCGACCGCCTGAAACACGTCGTCGTAGAGCCAGCCCTTGCGCCCGGCGATCACGAGTTGCGCGGGACCGCCGGGCTGGCGACGCGCCACGCTAAAGGCTTCGATCAGCCGCGCGTAGTTCTTGCGCGGCTCGATCGTGCCAACCGCCAGCGCAAATGGCGCGCGCAGACCATAGCGCGCCTGTGTCGCGGAGAGCGTCGCCGCGTCCTCCACGCGCCGCACTGAGGGATCAACGCCGAGATGGATGACCGTGATCCGCTTCGGGGCGACGCCGAGCAAAGCGACCAGATCATCGGCGGTGCGCTGCGAGACGGCGATCAGGCGATCGGCTCGCCGCACCGCGCGCGGCACGACACGGTTGAGATAGCCGCGCAGCGAGGGTACCGCGCACTCAGGATGCGTCATAAATGCCAGGTCGTGGATCGTGACGACCGTGCGCGCGCCCAGCGATGGCGGCAGGCTGAAGTCTGGCGCGTGCAGCACGTCGGCGCGCCCCGCCAGCGTCTGGATCGGCAACGGCGCGCGCAGCCGGTGCCACAGGATCGTCATGCGGCGATTGTCGAGCGGACCCGCTTTCGTCCGCAGATTCGCCGCGCGCGGGAAGCCGCGCTCGCCGCTGGGCCGCTCAGCCGAGTAGAGCGTATATTGGTCACCCGTATCCACGCGCAGCAGCGCATCCACCAGGCTGCGCGTGTAGCGTCCGATGCCCGCGCCCTGCGTGATCGCCGCCGTGTAGTCTACCAGTATCCGCATGCCTGCCCAACTCTGCTCGAATCCACTCGAAGACGCCACTCCACGCGAGGACGACCATTGCGAGTATAGCAGACCACGCAGCGGCGCGCTTGTGACTCGTGGTGCGCGCCGCCGACCGCCGTCACCCGTCAACAGACGCATGCGCTACCCGTTTTGTCTGCGATTCTCGTTCGTGATAGACTGCGCGCAGAACGGCGGCGCGTGAGCATGCGTCGAATCAGGAGGACGAGCGATGGTGGCGCGAATGAGTGAGCTGGAGCCTCGCACACTCGAACGCCTGCGCGCCGATCTGGTGGAGTTGATGGCGGCGACTGTCGCCTACCCGCCTTACTTTGATTTTCGCGCCAACCGCCTCGTCACGCGCCCAATTGATCGGGCGCGCATGGAGGAGATTCAGCGCTACCTCAGTTCGGTCAACTTCGCCCCGCTAGAGCGCGCCGACGTCTCATCAACGGATACGCGCCGCTTCATCGAACGACTCGTCGCGCGCTATGTTGATGTGAATGAGGGCATACGCAGCCGCTATTCTGGGCGCTATCTGCCACGTCTGCGCGCGATGGCGCCGCGCGTGGCGGCGGAGGCACAGCGGCGTGCGCTGGGCTACCTGAGCGGCACGGTTCCCGACTTTGGCGCCAGTCGGCAAGCTGTCTCCTGGACGACCGTCTCGCGGCGCGCGCCCATCCGTTCCGACGAGGATCGCGAGCGCGCCGCGCGCCTGATGGAGTCCGCCCTGCTGCAGCGCGCCAGCTCCACCTCTGCCTCATTGCCCGCTGTGCTGAGCCAGCCCGCTCAACCGAGCCAACCGAGCCAACCGAGCCAGGCGTCCGCCGCGCCCGATCCCTGGCGCGGCCTGCCCCACGATGTCACGGTGCCAGTTCCCGCCGCCGATTATGCCGCCTACAGCGCCAGCGCCGCGCCAGCCAGCGCGCCCTCCGCGCGGCTCTCGGAGCAGCCCACGGGGCCGCTCGCCGCCATCCCCTTCGCGGGCAGCTCAGCCAACCCAGCCAGTCCGGCAGGCCACCCGCCGATGCGCGAGTTGCCGCCTGATCTGGTACAGCTTTACGGTGACTATCTCAACGATCAGCAGCCGCCGGCGCCGCCCGCGCACGCCGCGCCTCCGCGCCCAGCGCAACCCGCGCCGCAGCCACGACCAGCCGCGCGCCCGCAGCCGCAGGGCAACACCGAATCCCGTAATGACCAGCTCATCTTCTGGCAACTGCGCTTTCAGCTCGAGGCCTACGTGCGCCGCGCCGCACGCAGCTATGGCGTGCCACAGCAGGGCGGCGATCCAGCCACGGTATTGGATGCGCTGCGCCGCTCAGGCTTCGTGGACGAGGCCGATCTGCGCATCGCCGAGGGCATCTTCGCGCTGACTGATCGCGTCACCGCGCAAGGCTACGCCACGCCGCAGGACTACAGCCAGGCGCTGATGCTCTACCTGCTCTACCACCGCAGCCACCTCAGCTTCTAAGCCCAGTTCGGCGCCCCACACTCAAAATGCGCTAAACTCGCGCTAGAGCGCGCTGGCCTGGATTGTGCTGTTTGGCCTCGAAAGACTGTCTCCTGCGTTCACAGCGTCTCGCACTGTGTTCGTGAGCGTCTCCTCATGGCCGCAGTGAACAGAGGCGAGTCCACACGAAGGAGTAGCACAGATGGCGGATAATTCCTCTACTGGCCATACGCCACAAGACCGGGGATTGGTCAGCCACATCGGCCCGGTAAAGGTTGATTGGCCGCGCTCGCTGGGATATTACGGTGGGATCGGCATCGCGCTCGCGGCGGGGGTTATCGACCCGCCGCTGGCCATCTTCATCGGCGCTATCCCGTTCCTGAAGATGCTCAACCGGCCCAAGGCGCCACTGCCAGTGCGCTTTGTCGGCCAGGTGCTCGATGGAGCGGCGAAACCGGTCGGCGGCAGCAGCGAAGCCACCATCGAGCTGGACACAGCGCGCGAAAAGTCGCAGCCGACACGGCGCCCCAGCATGTGGCAGGAGGCGCGGCAGATCGCCAACGGCGCCCGCGCCTCGTCATCCTGACATCATAGCAGGCCCCCCGCTCACCTCACGGAAGAGCGGGGCTGGGAAGGTGAGGTTCCTACTCGCCGCCCCATAGCGACCGCTGGCTGCCATCGTCGGGCGCGCCGCCGCCATCGCGCTCACGCAGTGTGCGCAGCGGCCCATCGGGCAGTGGCTGACCCTTGCCGACCGGCAGGCCAAAGAGGTCTTGCAGATCGAGGGCGTTGACGACGCCATAGTTGCTGGCATTGTTGTTAGTGATGACGTGCGCCTCGCTGCCCGTCAGTTGCGCCGCCGCGTTGCGGATGCGCTCCACCCACGGCTCCAGTTCCTCGCGGCTGTAGAGATAGTCGAAGCGGTCGCGGCTGCTGCTCAGGCCCTTGCCATACCACGTCTTGCGGTTGCGCCCGTGGAAGCGCGCCATCGCGAAATGGGGGTCCGTCACCATCATCACGGGCGGCGCCGAGCCTGCGCCCACCTGCGGCTCATCCACCGCGCAGAACGCTAACTGGCGCTCCGTCAGCGCGGCGCGCGTGCGCTCCAGTCGCGGCCCCTCCAGCCACGAGCGGTGGCGGAACTCGACCGCAAGCGTGTCCTCGGGCAGCGCCTCGCGGATCGTATCGAAGTACTCCAGCCGCTCATCGCTAAATGTAAACCACGGCGGAAACTGGAACAGGATCGCGCCCAGCTTGCGCGCCTCGCGCAGCGGCTGAATCATAGCGCTGAAGTTGACGAACGTATCGGAATGCGGCGCCATCGGCTGGCCCTGATCGTCGCGGTGATGCCACGTCATCTCGCCGTACGCTTTCACGTCGAAGATGAAGTCGTCGGGCGTGCGCTCAGCCCACATCGCGAAGTTGCGCGCCGGTTGCAGATGGTAGAAGGTCGAATCCACCTCGACCACATCGAAGTAGCGCGAATAGTATTCGATGCGCTGCGACTTCATGTCGGCGCGATTATACTCCGGCGGATAGAACGGATCATGATCCGTCCAGCTCGCCGTCCCTATGCGAATCCTGGCCATCGTCTCCTCCCGCTCCGGTTCCTGTCCGGTTCGCATTCGGCCCGGCGCCGCCGCGCGCTTGACGCGCTTTCGCCGCCAGACGTACGATACAGCGGATTCTCACGCAAAGGAGCGTTGCATATGCTCACAGGCGCCATCAAGCGCATTGACCACGTCGCGATCGTCGTGCGCAGCCTCGACGACGCGCTCGCCTTCTATCGCGACACGCTCGGCATCGTCCCCTCCCGCATCATCAGATTTCCGCGCGAGGGGGTCAAGATAGCCTTTCTTCCGCTGGGTGACCCCAACGGCAGCGAGATCGAGCTGCTGGAGCCTGACGGATCAGATACTGGCGTCGCGCGCTTCCTGGAGAAGCGCGGCGGCGGCCTCCACCACATCTGTCTGGAAGTACCCGACATCGAACAGGCTCTTGCGGATCTCCGCGCTTCTGGCGCCATGTTGCTCGATGAGGCGCCGCGCCCGACCGCTGAGGGCCGCGGCCTCTTTCTGCATCCCAAAGGCGCGCAGGGCGTGCTGGTGGAGCTGGTGCAGCGCGCTGAATCCGCCGACGCGGCAGGCCAGCCAAAGTCCGCGCCCACGGGCGAATAACCCATCCGCCGAGATAGAGCGACCAACCGAAACGACGCCACGAGGAGCAATCAGAGTGAAGACCACACGCGAGAAGCTCGACGAACTCAAGCGCATGCGCGAGCAGGCCCAACAGGGCGGCGGCGCGGATCGCATCGCCTCACAGCACAAGAAGGGCAAGCTTACCGCCCGCGAGCGACTCGACCTGCTGCTCGATCCCGGCACGTTTCAAGAGCTGGACATGTTCGCCACGCACCGCTCGATCGACTTCGGGCTGGACGAGCAGCGGGTGCTGAGCGACGGCGTCGTGACGGGCTACGGCAAGGTGGATGGCCGCCTGGTCTACGTCTTCTCGCAGGACTTCACCGTCTTCGGCGGCTCGCTCTCCGAGGCGCACGCCGAGAAGATCTGCAAAGTCATGGACCTCGCCATGAAGAACGGCGCGCCAGTCGTCGGACTGAACGACTCCGGCGGCGCGCGCATCCAGGAGGGCGTCGTCAGCCTCGGCGCCTATGCTGACATCTTCCTGCGCAACACGCTGGCCAGCGGCGTCGTCCCACAGATCTCAGCGATCATGGGGCCGTGCGCGGGCGGCGCGGTCTACTCGCCCGCCATCACCGATTTCATCTTCATGGTCGAGGGGACGAGCCACATGTTCGTGACTGGCCCCAACGTGCTCAAAACCGTCACCCACGAAGATGTCACCTTCGATGAGCTGGGAGGCGCGACGATCCACAATGCCACCAGCGGCGTCGCGCACTTCTCCATGCCCAGCGAGATCGAGTGTCTGCGCCAGGTGCGCAACCTGCTCGGCTACCTGCCATCCAACAACATGGAGGACGCGCCCAGCGACCCGACCGACGACCCCATCACCCGCGCGGATGAGGCGCTCAACAGCATCATCCCCGACAACCCCAACAAGCCCTATGACATGAAGGATGTGCTGCGGGCAGTGGTGGATCGCGGCTCGTTCTTCGAGGTGCAGGAGCAGTTCGCGCGCAACATCATCATCGCCTTCGCCCGCCTGAATGGCCGCTCCGTCGGGCTGATCGCGCAGCAGCCCAACGTGCTGGCCGGCGTGCTCGACATCAACTCGTCTGACAAGGCGGCGCGCTTCGTGCGCTTCTGCGACTGCTTCAACATCCCCATCGTCACATTCGTGGATGTGCCGGGCTTCCTTCCCGGCGTGGCGCAGGAACACGGCGGCATCATCCGCCACGGCGCCAAGCTGCTCTTCGCCTATTGCGAGGCCACCGTACCCAAGGTGACGGTCATCACGCGCAAGGCCTACGGCGGCGCCTATGACGTGATGAGCAGCAAGCATGTGCGCGGCGACATCAACTACGCCTGGCCAACCGCCGAGATCGCCGTGATGGGCGTTGATGGCGCGGTCAACATCATCTTCAAGGATCAGATCGCCAGCGCTGAGGATCCCAAAGCGCGGCAGGCCGAGCTGGTCGCCGACTACCAGGAGAAGTTCGCCAATCCCTACATCGCCGCCGCACGCGGCTATGTGGATGAGGTGATCGAGCCGCGCCATACGCGCGAAAAGTTGATCGTCGCGCTCGACATGCTCAAGAACAAACGCGACTCCAACCCGCCCAAGAAGCACGGCAACCTACCGCTCTAAAACGCCTCATGCCTGAATAGCTCGCCCACAATGCAAACGGTTGGGTCGCCTCAACTCCCCTCTCCCTCTGGGAGAGGGGCAGGGGTGAGGGCCGCGCCGCGCGATAACCAGAACCGAGGCCGACCATGCGCCTCACCCGCTACAGCGA
>JAICVT010000498.1 GCA_025935235.1 Ktedonobacterales bacterium
CCAGTGGGTGTCGCGGTTTGCAGCGGCGTGGCAAGCGGCGTGGTCTGCGCGATGGTGGGCGTGGCGCCTGGCGCGGGACGCCGCGCCGCCTGCTGCGCCAGCAGTCCGGCGAAGAGCGCCACCAGCAGCGCCGCCGCTACCAGCGCGCCCAGCCCACCCCAGCGGGGCAGCGCCGCCAGCCGCCCGCGCCGCCCGCGATCTTCGTCCTCGATGCGCCGCCGCATGGCGGGCCACGGGTCGGCGGCTGAGCGCGGGATGATCTGCTCGCGCAGCGCCGCGCCGATGGCGTCGTACTCGCGCACACGCGCGCCACATGCCGGGCAGGCGGGCGCATGCGTGGCCAGCCGCGCCGCTTCATCGGCGGGCAACAGGCCATCGCGCCAGGCCGAGAGCGTCTCGGGCGTGACGCCCGCGGCGCACGAGAGCGTGGCGCTCGGCGCGGGCTCACGCGGCGTGGGGTCATCGCTCATCGGCGGCCTCCAGTCTCAGGTAGCCACGGCGGAAGCCCTCGCGCGCCCGGAAGAGCGCCATCTTGACCGCATCGCGCGAGAGGCCCAGCGCCGCGCCGATCTCCGCGCAGCTCAGGCCGTAGACCTCGCGCAGGGTCAGCGCGGCGCGCTGGTTCGGCGGCAGCGCCAGCAGCGCCCGCTCCACCTGATCGCGCTCGGCCAGCGCGTGGGTAGGATCACTGCGCGTGGGCGCATCGTCCTCGGTCAGCGCGGTGGTGGAGAGCTGGCGCTGGGAATCGCGGCGACGCGCGCTGAGCGCCAGATTGGTTGCCACGCGCAACAGCCAGGCTTGCGGCTGCTCATAGCCGCGCACGCGCTCGAAGTGGCGCCAGGCCCGCAAGAAGGTCTCCTGCGTCAGGTCGCGCGCGGTGTGCGCGTCGCCGGTGATGCGCCAGAGGCAGGCGTAGACGGCGCGCTCGTGCTGGCGAAAGAACGCCTCGAACAGCGTCTCGAACTCATCCGAGTCCACGCCGCGCTCTGCCGCCTCCGCTGCCTGCGCCACGCCAGCATCCGCCCGCGCTGCGCCGCTGTCATCGGCGGCCAGCAGCGGCGCCAGCGCGGCGGGCCATCCCGCCAGCCAGCCGCGCGCTCGCCACAACTCGCTGCTCGCACTCATCGCCATGCGCTCATCCATCCGCTGCCGGAACCTCACCCCCCAACCTCATCTCCCGCGAGGAGAGGGGGAGCCGGAATACCGCTCTCCCATGAGGAGCGGGGGAGCCGGAACCTTGGCCAGCGTCATACTGCTGGTCTGTCTTCCCCTCCCATGAGGAGCGGGGGAGCCGGAACCTTGCCCCGCGCCACACCACCCGCCGCGCGTTCCCCTCCCTGAAGGGGAGGGGGCAGGGGGAGAGGTCGCGTCTACTCAGATACACTCGGCGAGAGCGTGGACGGTAACGCGGCGGCGAAAAACTCATCCGTCGGCGGGGAGACAGCCGCTGGCGGCCAGCCGCGCGAGCGTATCTTCGATCCAGGCGCGCAGCGTCATGCCGTCGGGCCACCAGATGTCGTCGCGGCGCAGACAAAAGACCCAGATGATGAGCGCGTCGCGCAGCAGATAGAGGGGGAAGCGCCGCTGGAAGCCCACGCGCGGTGGCCTGCGCGCCAGATACGCTCCGAAGAAGGCGCGCGCCAGCTCTGGCTGCTCGTAGACGTACATGCGGCCCTGACGCGCCAGATCGGCCTCGCCATCACCAAAATTGAGCGTCATCAGGTCGAAGACGCCGCCGACGCGCCAGCCCTCCAGGTCGCGCACAATCGTCACGTTGCCAGTATGATAGTCCTCCATCACCGCGCAGGGCTGGAATGGCGCATCCAGCGCGTCGCGTCCGTCAGCGGTCAGCGCGCGCGCCCAGTCCACATCGGCCTGCGTAGTGTGCGGCGGATAGGTCAGCGCCTCGGCCAGCAACTCCTCGATCCGCGCGATGACCCACGCGCCGTAGCCGGCCGGATACGGCTCGACCTCCGCTGTATCGGCGTTGAAACTCCCGGCGGCCGGCCAGGTCAGCGCGTGCAGATCGGCCAGCGTCCCGCCCAGCGCGGCGGCGATGAGCAGGCGATCGTCCTCGCTCAGTGTCGCTCGCCAGGCGTCGTCAGAGAAATGGAAACCGGGCATGCGCGGCATCAGCGCGTAGGGCCAGCCGAAGATGTCGTCGCTGGGGTCGAGCAAATAGGGCCACGGCGTGGGCGCGACCGTGCGCTCGTGCAGCAGTTCGGCGAAGAAGCGCTCGGTAGGGAGCTGCCAGGGATAGTGCGGCTTGCCGCGCAGCACGAACTCGCCCTGATCGCTGGTCAGAAAGAGGTTCTGGCCGAAGAGGCCACCGCTGGTCGGCGCCGCGCGCACGAACGCGCCCAACCCGAAGCGGCTCAGCGCGGCCTGCAACTGCGCGGGCGTGATCGGCCCCAGACGCTGCGAATAGACGGTCGCATCCATCGGCTGCTGGCCCCTCCCCCGACCCCTCCCCCGCTGCGCGAGAGAGGGGAGTTCCGGATACCCTCTCCCGTTGCGAGGTAGAAGAGTGGGGTCTTACTTTTCGGGCTCGCCCACATCGGCGGGCGGCGCGTGGATGGTGCGCTCGCGCTCGTAGGTGACCATGCCGGGG
>JAICVT010000240.1 GCA_025935235.1 Ktedonobacterales bacterium
CGCCACTCGACAAGCCGAACGGTTCGCAGGCGAGCGCGCAGGGAGACGCCCGCCTGGCGGCGATGGCGCGTCAGCGATATGGTTGTAACGTGTCACATAGCATGGTCGGTTGAGACCGTGGGACTTTGGTCATAGGAGAAAGAGGGGGGTTACGGCTCGAAGACGCGCGCCGCCGTAAGGGTGATGGTTCCGTGGGTGGAGGCCAGCGCGACCAGCTCAGGCAGCAGCGCCTGGATGCGCGCGGTGGCGCCGACCAGTTCGATGATGACAGGCAGGTCGTCGCTCAACTCCACCTGGCTGGCGCTGCGCGCGCCGCCATGCGCGCTCCAGCCCTCCTCGGCGCGCGTCACACGGGCGGCCAGTTCGTGGCGGCGCGCCAGCGCCAGCGCCGCCTCCACCACCGAGGCATGTGAGGGTTGCCCCGCGCGCGCCCGCTCATGCGTCAGGATGCGCGCCTGAAGTCCAGCGACCCACGGCATAGCTGATCCGCCTTCGCCTGTCCGGCGCCTGTTCTCGCCAGGGTACGTCCGCCCGCGCGCTACGTCTCGACGGTGGTCAGCGTCGGCATGCGCTGCCCGGAGGCGCCTTCATCTTCGAAGCGCGCCTCTCCATGATACTCGGATACTCGGCGGCGGTGTTGACCTTCCAGGGATCGAAGTGGCTGCCCATAGCGATACTGCGCGCCGCTAGCGCGGAGAACGGTTCGCCACACGCGATGCGGCGCGCACGCGCGGTACCTTGATCGTCTCGACCTCCAGCGCGGATTGCGGGGCGGGCGCCGGGACCCTGGCGCGGGATGCGCGCTGCGCCGCCAGCCACCGCCCGCCATCGCCCAGCAGGCTCAGCAGATAGACGAACGCGAAGGCGAAGAGCAGCAGCGCCGGAAAGGCGTAGCGCGGTTGTCCCTCGGTCGCGAAGAACAGCGCGAAGAAGTAGGCGCCGAGCGCCGCGGGATACGCGATGGCAGGCGTCATGCGCCGCCCGCGTCGCGCCAGCGACCAGAGCGCCTGCCCCATGCCCAGCGCGACAGCGATGAACCCCGCGACGCTGAGCCACTTCAGCGCCAGATCGGCCAGCCGGAAGAACGCGCGCAGCGGCAGTGAGGCTGCCACCTGCTGATTGGTCAGGCCATCCGCCGCATAGCCTCGCACATCCCACGCGCCGTTGAAGAAGGTGTTGCGCACACGCAAGACGCCCAGATGCGCGAACTGCACGGGATGCGTGATGATCCACTGGCGGGCCTGCGCCATGAAGAGGTCGTCGAGCGGCGCGTAGCCCTGGTTGCCCGGCACAGCGGGATAGCGCACACCCCGTTGAAGCAACTGCTGGCGGAAGGCGGGCGAGATGTGGATGGCGGAGAGCGGCATCCAGGCGCCGGTGGTGTTATCGCTGTTGCTGTTGACGAACAGCACGAAACTGCCGTTGTAGGTGTTGAGGATGAAGCGATGGAGCTGGATGTAGTTCTCCCAGGTAATCGGCGCGATCACCACCAGCATGCCGAGCGTGGCGATGGCGAGCAGCCGCGCCGCCTGCCGCGTGTCGCGCTCGGTCAGCCAGAGCAGCAGCGCCGCCACCGCCGGATAGACCAGGAAGTAGGGCTTGGTGATCGCGCCGTAGCCGATCACCAGACCCATCAGCGGATAGCGCAGCCGCCAGTCCCAGCGCGCCAGCTGGAGCGCCAGCGTCGCGGCCAGGCAGCAGGTGAAGACGCTCTCGGTTCCCAGCACGCTAGTGTAGGCGATGTAGGCGGGCAGCAGCGCCACGACCGCCGTGGCGGCGATGGCCACCCAGCGGCGCGGAGTTAGCCGCCAGAAGATGTAGGCGCACAGGGCCAGCGTCGCCATCGAGAACAGCAGATTCTCCAACTTGCCCGCCAGCGGATCGCTGGAGCCAGCCAGACGAAACGCCAGTCCCAGCGTCAGTGGATAGCCCGCGCCCTGAAACGTGACGCCCTGCGGAAAGACGCCGCTGGCGAACCGCCGCGCGAACTGCTGGTCAGAGAGAAAATCGGAGAAGGGGGTATTGGGGATCAGCAGCAGCCAGAGCAGCCGCAGCGCCAGCCCGACCGCGCCGATCGCCGCCAGCGCCGCCGCCTGCGCGGGCGCGACACCCAGCCGCTGGACCATCGCCAGCGCACTCGCTCCACGTTCGCGCATCCGCTCGCTCTCCCCGGTCGTAGCCGCGCCCTCTACTCGAACGACGAAGCCGCTCGGAGGCAGTAACCAGCGGGGGGATGGCGGCGCTCACCGCGCCTCGACCATCTCTGGCGCCTGCTGTGGCTGCTGGGCGTGCGACGCCAGCGGGATGCGAGGCAGCGCGACCAGCAGCGCCAGCGCCGCCAGCGCGCCGCCAGCGACGAAGGGCGCGCCCGCGCCGCCGATGGCGAAGACCCAGCCCGCTGCGATCGGCCCCAGCACGCGCCCCAGCCCGCCGCTGCTCTGGATGACGCTCAGCGTCTGGCCCTGCGACTCCTCGGGCGAGGCCAGCGATGCCAGCGCCGAACTCATCGAAGAGATCGCGCCGCTGCCCGCGCTCAGCGCGCCGACCGCGATCAGCATCACCGCCAGCGTCGTTCCCAGCGGCAGCGCCAGCAGTCCGGCGGCCAGCAGCGCCAGGCCAGCCAGCAGCAGCGTCTGCTCGCCCCACAACTTCGCGAGGCGACCGACCAGCCCTCCCTGCACGATTACCATGATGACGCCGACGAAGACGAATATCCAGGCGTTCTGGGTGGCGCCCCAGCCAAAGATTTGCTGTGAGAAGAGCGGATACATCGCCTCCATCGCCGTGAAGGCCAGCGTGTAGAGCAGGTTGACGCCGATCAGTCGCGCCACGGCTGGGCTGCGTAGCGTCGCCAGCAGTTCGGCGACGAAGCCGACCTGCGGCTGTGCGGGCGCGCCGCTGGCCTGCGCCGCCAGTGTCGGCTGCTTCGCGCGTGTCTCTGGCAGCAGGAAGAAGACCAGCGCGGCGTTGACCAGCGCGACGCCCGCCGCGAACCAGAACGGCGCCGTCAGCCCGAGCGTCGTCAGCCCACCGCCAATCGCCGGGCCAAGCACGAAGCCGACGCCGATCGCCGCGCCGATGAATCCCATCCCTTTGGCGCGCTCGGCGGGCGTGGTGGTGTCGCTGACGACCGCCTGCGCTGTGCCCAGATTGGCCGCGCCCATGCCGCCGATGAAGCGCGCCACCAGCAGCATCGTCAGCGAGCCAGAGAGCGCCGTCAGCGTCAGCGAGATCGTCTCGATCACCAGCGACCAGAGGATGATCGGGCGGCGACCGAAGCGGTCGGAGAAGCGTCCTAGCACCGGCAGGAAGATGAGTTGCGCCAGTGAGTAGACGGTGAGGATCAGCCCCACCTGCACGGGCGAGGCGCCCAGATGCTCTGCCCAGAAGGGCAGCAGCGGAATGATGATGCCGAAGCCAGTAAAATCAATCAACACCGTCAGCGCCATCAGCAGCAGCGGCGATTGTGATGCGCGATTCGCTCGCATCGTCTCGAACCTCCAGCTCCTCCACATCGTCCGAGGCGTCCGAGGTCTCTCTATTGGCGTCCGAGCGATGGAAATGGTATAGTCACGTCTGACTAATCAGAGTATAGAGCATGCTGGACGGATAGTCAAGTATGACTAGTCAATGGCAGATTATTCGCCGAGGGGAGTCGAGGGGAGACGCGCGAGAATGGACGAACGAACGCTGCTGCTGCTGGGCATGCTGCGCATCGAGAGCCAGCACGGCTATCAACTCAATGAATTCATCGAGCATAATCTGGCGCGCGTGACCGACATGAAGAAGCCGACCGCCTATGCCCTGCTCGACCGGCTGGAGCAGTCCGGCGCGATCGCCTCGCGGCTGGAGCAGGAGGGCAATCGCCCGCCGCGCAAGGTCTACGCCATCACCGAGCAGGGGCGGCAGCTCTTCCTGCGGCTGCTGCGCGAGACGCTCTCCTCGGCGGAGCCATACGTCATCGCGGGCGATGTAGGGCTGATGTTCCTCGACGCGCTGCCGCTGGATGAGGCGCTCAAGCTGCTAGAGCAGCGCCTGGCCGAGGTGCGCGCGCAGGTGGCGGCGATCGAGAAGGTTCCGGCCCATCACCTGGGACTGGGCATTGATCTGGCCATCGAGCATCAGGCCGTGCTGCTGCGCGCTGACGACGCCTGGTTGACCCAGCTGATCGAGCGGCTCCAGACTCGGCAATCCACCTCATCCACCCCCGCCGCTCCCTCCGCGGCCAATGGCCAATGACCGCTGGCCAGTGACCGCCCGCTGATTTGCGCGGATGTTCGGCGTCTCAATCAATGCTCGTGGAGCCTCGGTCATTGTGGCGCGCGCCAGCGTTTCGCATACTGGTAGTGTAGAGCGCGAGCGGAGCGCGTTCCCCTTATCCCCCGCGCCGCGGATGCTGTGGCCCTGACGTCAGCCCGCATCCGCAGCGCATGCGCACAACCACGCGACCGCTGAATCAACCAGCAGGCGCGACGGCCACCGCCGCGTCCGGGCATCGTGTTGCCTTCGTTGCGGGCGTGATCGCATCAGCGCCACGCCGCATCCCACACCATCCGAAGGAAGTATCACCATGACCGACACAGCTACCAGCAACGGCGCGGCGCCAGCCGCCACGCTACCCACGCAGTTCGACGCCGAGAAGGCGCACCAGTTCGTCGGCAAGGTCGTCACTGATTGCGCCGCGACCGTCAGCCTGACGCTGGCCGTGATCGGCGACCAGCTCGGCCTCTATCGCGCGCTGGCCGGTGGCGCGCAGCTCACCTCCGCCGAGGTGGCCGAGCGCGCGGGCGTCAGCGAGCGCTACGTGCGCGAGTGGCTGATCAATCAGGCGTCGGCCGGCTATCTGGACTATGACGCGCAGGCCGAGCGCTATTCGCTGCCGCCAGAGCGCGCGGTGGCGCTGCTGAACGAAGAAAGTCCCTTCTATGTCGGCGGCGCGCTGATGATCGCGCTGGCGATGACCAAGGCCGAGCCGCGCATCCGCGAGAGCTTCCGCACGGGCGCGGGCATGGGCTGGGGCGAGCACGATCCGTATATGTGGGAGGGCTGCGAGCGGCTCTTCCGTCCCGGTTATCTTGCCAACCTCACGCAGAGCTGGATCCCGGCGCTCGATGGCGCGCAGGCGAAGCTGGAGCGCGGCGCGACGGTGGCGGACATCGGCTGCGGCCACGGCGCTTCCACTCTCATCATGGCGCAGGCGTATCCCAACTCGCGCTTCTTCGGCTTCGATGCGCATCCCGCCTCCATCGAGCGCGCCAACGCGCTGGCCCGCGAGGCTGGCATCGCCGACCGCGTGGCCTTCGCGGTCGGCACAGGGACCAATTATCCCGGCGTGGGCTACGATCTGGTGGCCTACTTCGACTGCCTGCACGACATGGGCGACCCCGCCGAGAGCATCCGCCACACACGCCAGGCGCTAGCGCCCGATGGCGTGGTGATGCTGGTTGAGCCAGCGGCGGGCGCGCATGTGGAGGAGAACTTCAACCCGGTCGGGCAGTTCTACTCTGGCGCGTCGGTGCTGGTCTGCACGCCCAACGCGCTGGCGACTGGCGCGGAGGCGCTCGGCACGGTCGCCACTGACGACGCGCTGGCGGCGGTGATCCACAAAGGCGGACTGAGCCGCTTCCGCCGCGTGCTGACGACGCCGCTCAACCGCATCTTCGAGGCGCGCATCTGAGCGTGTACTGAGCGTGTACTGAGCGAGAGGAGAAGCCCGATGGCTCCGGTCGCGATCCCTGAAATTGAAACCGCGCGCCTGCTGCTGCGCGGGCCGATCAGCGCGGATGTCGAGCCGCTGACCGCGTTCCTCGCGGACCCCGCTTTCACGCAATATATCCCCAAAACGACGATCGTGCGGACGCCGCAAGAGCGTGCTGAGCGCCTAATCGGTCTCTATCAGGCGCGCTGGGAGGGACAACCGTACAGTTCGGTGGGGTGGTCGGTCGCGCGCAAGGCGGATGGCCAATTCATCGGGCTGGTCGGCATCGAGAACGACCCGGACATCGAGGGCGCTGAGATTGACTACCGCATCGGGCCGCCGTATTTCGGCCAGGGCTACGCGACCGAAGCGGCGCGCGCTGCGCTGCGCTACGTCATCGAGCAGACGGACTGGGATCCGCTGGTCGGCTATATCGTCCGCGAGAACGCCGCCTCGCTGCGGGTGGTCGAGCGGCTGGGCTTCGCCTACACCCGCGACGTGAACTACCTGGAGATGGCGGGCAACCCGCCCAATCTGGTCTTCGACTACACGATGGTGGCGGGCTACGCGCTGCCACGCGCCCGCTACGTGCGGGATGACGCGCCGTATCGCGTCATGGCGCGGTGAGGCCGGAACGTCACCCCCGACCCTCTCTCCCTACAGGAGAGGGGGCTTTTGGTGTTTGCGCGCATCGCGATCATCGGGATCGTTGTGAAATCGCTGTGAGCGGGAGAGTGCGGTTTGTGATGACGCCATGATGGCGCTGCGGTCTACTGCCATCTGATAGTACGGCGTGCGCAAAGAGTCGAGGCGAGAGAATATGAGATCGCTAAAACCGCTGATCCGGCTGTCTCAGCCGCCGCGCGATTATCAGGTGGCGCCCTATCCGAAATACCAGCGACTGGCGGCAGCGGCCGCTCAAACTGTGCGCCACAAGCCCATGATCCACGGCCTTCTCGAAGTCGACGTGACCGGGCCACGCGCTGCGCTGCGCGAGCACAAGGCGCAGACCGGCGAATCGCTCTCGTTCACGGCGTTCCTCAC